>JAOZHB010000072.1 GCA_026015035.1 Candidatus Bathyarchaeota archaeon
TCCTCACGCCTTCTGCGTCGTCACTACCCACAAGTTCTTCCCGAACCAGGGTCTAGTTCTCCACACAGACAGCGTTGGCACCAAGCCGATCCAATCCTATGTCAACTGGAAAGAATCAGACGACTTGGACTCCTTTAAGGGCTTGGCTCAAGACGTCATCGCCATGAATGTCGACGACGTCGTTTGTGTAGGCGCCTCGCCCATAAGCTTCGTCGACTACGTTGCCCTAAACCCCTTCACTATCCCAAAGGAGGACCTCCTCAAAACCCTGAGTCGAGGCTTCGCGGAGTGCCTGACCATCTTACGGCGGAATGGGGTGGATCTGCAATTCGCTGGCGGGGAGACCGCTGAGTTAGCCGACCTCATCCGCTTGATAGACTTATCCGGAACCGCGCTTGGACTGGTTGAACTTGACGACGTCGTTTCGGGGGAAGCCATCTCCGAAGGCAACGTAATTATCGGTCTGCGAAGTGGTGGGAAAACCAAGCTCGAGAAGGCTGTGAACAGTGGTATAATGTGTAATGGAATCACCTTGGCCCGACATGCCCTCCTAAAACGGGGCTACTCGGAAAAATACCCGGAAACCCGGGATTTACACACTGCACCATACACGGGACGCTTCCGTCCCGACCAGTATCTTGATGAGCTTGAAATGACCGTAGGCGAGGCCATAACCTCCCCCACACGATTATTCACCCCCATCATCTTGAAAGTTCTTGAAGAACATGGGTCCCACGTGAAAGGCCTCCTCCACAACACCGGAGGGGGACAGACGAAGTGCCTTCGAATCGGCAAAAACATCCACTACATAAAGACGCTGATGAAAGTAGACCCCGTCTTCCCCTTGATTCAGGAGGCCTCCAACGAGAATTGGCGTACGATGTTGGAAAACTACAACATGGGCACCGGCTTCGAGATTATTGTGGACGCTGACGCCGCTGAGGACGTGTTAAGCATTCCTGAACGCTTCGGTCTCGAAGCCAAAGTAATTGGTCGATGTGAAAAATCTAAGGGGGAGAATCGGTTAACCATCCTAAGTCCTTGGGGAAAGTTCCGTTACCCGCAAGAGCCCGATTGGGGGTCCCCGGAGAGATCACCCTTGAAGATCACGGGAGATGAGTCTCGATGAGGTTCCAAGCTCACGTTGAGGTACGCCTGAAGCCAAGTCACTCGGATCCCGAAGGAGACACGGCGGCGAAGAGCCTGAGGGATCTGAAGTACGGTGTTGAACGGGTCCGGGTGGTTAAGGTCTATGAGGTCACCTTTGAAGCGGACTCCCTTCAACGAGCACAGGAAGAAGTGGAAGAGATGTGTCGGCGTCTTCTTGCCAACCCCGTAAAAGACGCCTATCACTACGATGTGGTTGAAGTGGAATGACCCAACGACTCTACATCGAGGGCCCCCACGAGTTCCGACTGGTCACTGTCAACCTCCTGACAGCCGATGACGATGAACTGCAGCAGATCAGTCAAGACTTGAGCCTCGCCTTGAATTGCGATGAAATGAAGGGGATCAAAGCCTATTTTTCGAGGAGGAAACGAAATCCAACCGACGTTGAACTGCAAACATTTGGCCAAACGTGGTCGGAACACTGCTACCACAAAATCTTTAAAGGAGCCATCGTCGCTCCCGACGGAAGCCTCGTGGTAGACGGCTTGCTCAAAAGCTACATCATGGGAGCCACGAATACCCTCAACCCACCTTGGTGCTTCTCCGTCTTCGAGGACAACGCCGGCATCGTCGAATTTGACCGAGGCTTCGGAGTCGCCATAAAGGTTGAAACCCACAACCACCCTTCAGCCGTCGAGCCCTTCGGAGGCGCAGCGACTGGGACCGGCGGGGCGATACGGGACGTTCTGGGGGTCTGGGCGGAGCCCATCGCCTGCACCGATGTTCTGTGCTTCGGCCCCCTGGACTACGCTTTTGAAAAGCTTCCCGAGGGCGTTAAACATCCCCAATACATTTTTCGAGGAGTCGTCTCGGGAATCGGATTCTACGGAAACAACATGGGTATACCCACAGTCAACGGAGCCATCTTCTTTGAAGAGGGCTACGTCGGCAACCCCCTCGTCTACTGTGGCTGCGTTGGAATCCTCCCCCTCGCCAAGTATGTTAAAAACACTGCGCCAGGCGACGCCATCGTCCTCGTCGGCGGTAAGACGGGGAGCGACGGCATCCACGGCGTCACCTTTGCTTCACTGGAGTTGACGGAGGACGCGGAGGCGTCTAGGCCGGCGGTGCAAATAGCCAATCCCGTGGAAGAGGAAAAGCTTCGACGGGGGATAATCGCTGTGAGAGATGGAGGTCTTGCGTCAGGCATAACGGATCTCGGCGGGGGAGGCCTCTCCAGCGCCGGGTGTGAGATGGCGAACCGGCATCATTGTGGGTTTCACGTCGAGCTCAGTGAGGTTCCCCTCAAAACCTCGATGATCGCGCCGTGGGAGATTTGGATTTCTGAGTCCCAGGAGCGGATGCTTCTCTCCGTTCAGAAGGAACATCTTCAGACGGTCTTAAACGCGTTTAGGGACGAAGCGGTTGAGGCGACCTGCATCGGCTGGTTCACGGATGACAGGACTGCGAAGATCGATTATAAGGGCGTTCGAGTCGCGGAGCTCGACTTGGCTTTCCTCTTTGAAACGCCGAGGCTCCGGGTTGTGTCCCAGTGGAACCCCGTAGACTACCCCGAACCACGGTTCAACCCGCCAGAAGACCTATCAGCGACCCTCATCCACCTCCTCTCCACCCCAAACATCGCCAGCAAAGAGGCCGTCATCCGAACCTACGACCACGAAGTGCAAGGCATCACCGTTCTCAAACCCTTACAGGGACGGTACAGCGGGCCCAACGACGCCGCCGTCATCAAGCCCTTACCCCACTCGTGGAAGGGCGTCGCCCTTTCCTGCGGCATGAGGCCGCGGCAAGGCTTAATCGACCCCTATTGGATGGCAGCGTCTGGGATTGACGAGGCGATACGAAACAACGTCGCCGTCGGGGGACGACGGATCGCACTTCTAGACAATTTCAGCTGGGGTAACCCAGAGAAACCCGATAGGCTGGGAGGCCTAGTCAGAGCCGCGAAGGCCTGCCACGATTTTTCCTTGGCCTTAGAAACCCCCTTCATCTCGGGGAAGGACAGCCTCTACAACGAGTCTCCCCTGGGACCCGTCACGCCCTCGCTCCTCATAACGGGCCTAGGGATCGTCCCCGACATTCGACGTGTCGTCTCCATGGACTTGAAGAAGGCTGAAAGCCTGATTTACCTCGTTGGAAACACCTTGCCCGAGCTGGGAGGGTCCGAGTATTATCGCCTGAACGGATATATCGGTAAATCTGTTCCTCAAGTGGATGCGTCCTCGATGAAGCGGCAGATGCGCGCCGTTCCTAAAGCGATAGACGCGGGGTGTGTTCGGGCGTGTCATGACCTGTCTGAGGGCGGGCTTGGAGTCGCTGTGGCTGAGATGGCGTTTTCCGGGGGGCTTGGCGTGGAAGTCGACTTGCAGCAGGTTCCCGCTCTTCAGGTTGGACGGGACGACTTCCTCCTCTTTTCAGAATCCAACAGCCGCTTCCTCCTCGAAGTTCCTTCAGCGTGTGTCGCTGACTTCGAAATAATCATGGACGGTACCGTCCACGGCCCCATCGGGTGGGTTACAGGTGACCCGAGGTTCGTCGTGAAGGGGTTGGATGGAAGAGAGGTCATCAATCTGGGTGTGAAGAGGCTTCGGGAGGCCTGGAAAGGCACCATTAGGTGAGGCGCATGAAGAGGCATCAGATTAACGTGTGTATCCTGCGGACGGGTGGGACGAACTGCGACGTTGAAACCAAGAGGGCGTTCGATGACTTCGAGGTCAACGCTCGTGTGATGCGAAGTACCTGCATCTCGGGAAAAGACCTTACTCAGCATCACGTCCTCGTCTTTCCCGGAGGTTTTTCATACGGCGACTACGTGCGAGCAGGCGCGGTGTGGGGGAAGGAGATCAAGGTACAGTTTGGAAAGGCCTTGGAACGCTTTGTTGACGACGGGAAGCCGGTTCTTGGCATCTGCAACGGGTTTCAGGTCCTCGTCGAAACGGGCCTCCTCCCCGCCTTCCATGGCGTAAGCGAGTATCCTGAACTGGCCTTAGCCACAAATGGATCAGCCCGCTATGAGTGTCGATGGGTCTCCCACGACGACTTCCTTTACCTGAAAAACGAGAACGCGGGAAGATGTATCTTCACGAGGAAGATTCCGAAGGGAAACCTCCTTCGAATCCCCGTCGGCCACACCGAGGGGCGGATTCTACTCCCCGAAGAGAGGCGTGACGAGTTCCTGGCGAAGCTCATTCATAACGACCAACTCGTCTTCAGATTTGCGAGAGCTGATGGCACTTACCCCAACGGCAGGTACCCTGATAACCCCAATGGCTCGGTCTACGACATCACGGGCATCTGCAACCCCCAGGGAAACGTTCTCGGCTTGATGCCCCATCCAGAACGAGCTTTCTACGCTTGGCAGCTTCCAGACTACACACGGTTGAAGCGGAGACCGGCGTACGGTGATGGACGACTGATCTTTGAGTCGGTGATAGACTACCTTGAAGAAGAATTCTAGCCTAAAAAAAGTGGACTGGGCCTCTGCTACCCGTTCCTAAGAGCAAAAGGCACAGGCGTTCTATGGTATGCAGTTGCACTTGTTGTTCCGCCAGTTCAACCCCAAAGCCTTCCACATCCTCAAAGTTTCCTTGCACAACCCCACGTTCACGTAGTCGTATGATTCCCGGAGGTACTTCATCAACATCGAATACATGGCATGTCGCGTCGCATGGCTGGGCTTCAGCCTCCAACTACTCTTCTCGCTTAAATATTTCAGCCAGCTTCGGTCCTTGACGTTGTTCCTCGTCGAGGTCAAACCCCGTAAACTGCCCAAGGTGATTCTCTCGGGAAACAGCCTTGAAAAAACTTCGTCGAGCAAACAAGTATACTGGTTCAACCACCCGTCCACGGGAACCATGGGATCAATTCGCAGGCGAACCTCGTAGCCTGCCTTAAAGACGGCTTCGGCGGCGTCAATCCGCTTCATGACGTCGGGCGCCAGGGCTTCCCATCGCTCAGACACGGGAACCGGATTAATAGACCAGCTCAGAACAGCTCTACTCCTCCATTCAGGATGCTCGAGGAAGCACTTGACGGTTGTTCCCTTGGTCAAGAACAGGATCCTATGCCTTGTCCCCATGATGATGGTCATGATGAACTCGCTGAAGGGTTCGGACAGGTCCTCCCCCATCAAGCTGTCACAGAGTTCCCCTGTATTCAAAAGGGTTGGCTTGGATTCACCGTCAAGGAACTCCAAAAGATGGCGTCGAATCTTTCCTCGATCCTTAAAATGGGGGAGTATTCGACCGTCCACGAGTCGAAAGCGAAACGTGCCCTTCAAATAACAGTAGGAGCAATCGTAGGGGCAGCCATAGGCCCACTTCAACTCGTAGAAGTGGGGGCAGATCACGTCCCTCTCCCGCTGAGGCTCGGGGGTTTTGTTGAAAAGCTTGATAATGCTTCCGTCCCGGATTTGCTTCAAACCCTTAGAGAGCCTCCTCGCCTTTCTTCTTATATGTCTTACCCCTCTCATAGAGGCGGTTTGAAGCTATCACCCTTCAGGATGCCCCTGATGTCTCAACCTCTATCGGGGGTGGCTGTGAGGTATTTCTCCCTGTAGGTGGAATCCCAATCTTGAGGTTGAGTAGTACCACTCATCATTCTTTTGTTGGGGGGTGCTTCTTTAAAAATTTTGTACAGCGTTCACTCCGATCTTCAGTGATGATCATACCGTCTTAACTAGCCAATTCTAGCTAGCTATTTCCAGTAATCCGCCAGCGTTCGTGACCAATTATCAGACAAGTACCGAGTTGTCGATGGACCAGGTAGAATACATGTTTCATGTTGCACGATAGCGTTGGTTGGTAGTTGCTGGGTCGAAGGAGCTTATCAAGGGCACATGTCACTTCGAGGCTAGCCCTTTTTTATTGATAATACATATATTATGGGTTCACCCTACTGTTGGGAATTATGTCTTCGATAGTTCAAATAATTAAAGACGTTTTTTCTAATCGAAATGTGTTAGTGACGTCCCTGACTAGTATGATTGCTTTTGGCGTGTTTAACGGCCTGTGGAGGACTTGGTGGTCGCTCTATTTGCTGGAGGAGCTGGGGGCCTCCATTCAAATCGTTGGTATCTTGGGGATGATCCAAAGCTCGTCTTCCATTCTCTTTCAGTTGCCTGGCGGTATCTTAGCCGACCGAATTGGGCGACGATGGGTTATCGCCTTGGGCACCTCGTTGAGAATAGTGGCGCCGATAAGTTTTCTTCTTGCGAGTAGCTGGGAATGGGTTATCCCCGGTATTCTTGCGAATGCTGCAGCGGCCGTGTATATGCCGGGATTCACTGCTCTGATCGTCGAGTCGTTACCCTACGAGAAGCGGGCTACTGGCTACGGTATTTATCGAATGCTGACTTCCATTCCCTCCATCTTCATGCCGATAGTGAGTGGCATCTACTTTGACAGCGTGGGATTGGTCGCTGGAATGAAAACGTCGTTAACTATCTCCATTTTTGCGTTTACCGGTGCATTCCTTGTCCGGTTTTTTTTCCTGAAAGAGACATTAAACAAAGAGACTCCCAAAGCACAATCCACGATAGAACCAGTGAAACAAGATAAGGTCTCACCGTCTTTAAGAGACACCTTCTCAAACCTGCCTCAGCTACTTAAAGGACCGGTTCTAGTCATGCAGGTCGTTTCAATCATAAGTGGCTTTGGCACACGGATGGTGTGGAGCTATATGTCGGTATACGGTGTCGAAGTCATAGGTTTAACGAAGACCGAGTGGGGGCTACTTCAAACGGTTGCCAGTGCCTGCGGAACACCCCTCTACCTGGTAGGTGGTCTGATAGCCGATCGATATGGGCGAGTTCCGAGCATTACCTTTGCCCGTTTCCTCCTGCCCATCCGGCAGTTAGGCGTCTTATTACTGCGAGACTACAACCACTTAATATTGTTGTACGCATTAATCGGCATCGGGGGAGGCCTCGGTGGAGGAGGTGTGAGAGGTGGAGGCTTCATGGGCGGTCCTGCATGGCAGACCCTCATCGCAGACCTCGTACCATCCAAGGATCGGGGAAAATTAATGGGGTTAATGGGGACGATAACGGGCCTAACGAATTTACCGGCGCCTCCCCTAGGGGGATACGTGTGGGAGAACTATAGTCCTGACACCCTAATGCTGATAAGCGTCATCATCGGCTTTATCCCCGTCCCCTTGTTCCGTCTGTTTGTGAAGGAACCCAAGACACGGGAGAGATAACGGTTAGATTATTCCATCACAGTAGCGCGAGCGCTACCGTTGTCTGCACATAGGTCAAGTCTCAATAAGGCTTATTTGTAAAAGAAGCTTATTAACCGTCATATACGCGCATGTGATGGCTTCGCTAAACTATGTATACGATTCCACGTGACGGAGGGTGATGCTCTGGAAAACCAGTATGATCTGGGTAGAGACTGCTTAAAAGTGATCGCGATCATCACCATGACCATTGATCACGTCGGCGCATTCTTTTATCCTGAACATGTGGTGTTGCGGATCATTGGGCGCATTGCGTTTCCCATCTTTGGTTATTTATTGATTTTAGGGACTGAGAGCACCCGGGACACACGAGCCTACTTTCTACGTTTAATCGTGTTTGCAGCAATTTCGCAAATCCCTTATTTCCTCGTTCAAGGGTACGAACCGTTTGAAGCCTTAAACATCTTCTTCACGCTGGCGTTCGGCGTCATGTTTCTGGCGAATTCCCTTTTACTCATACCGCTTCTTTTTGCTTCAATGCTGATTCATTTTGATACTGGTCTGTACGGCATCATTTTGATTGCTTGTTTACGCCTTATGAGGGAACAGACGGCGTTTGGAATTGTCGCCTACGTGGCGTATAGCATTATGCTCCTAACGGTATCCACCGTTCAACCGTTTCAACTCCTAGCTCTCCCCCTCATTCTTCTTCATCAATTAGGATACTTGAAGATAACGAGAGCCGTCGTGGGAAAAAATGTTTATCCGACATGGTGGAAATACTTTTTTTACCTTTATTATCCGTTACATCTAACTATCCTCTACCTCATACGAGTTAGTTACTAACGCGATGGAGCTTTCACGGGTAGATGAGATCTTAATATCTGTCTCCATCCTTTCCTTTCAATACGAAAGACTGGTCCGAGCCTTCCTGAAAGGCACCTCGTTCGATGTTTACCCTGTGCATCCCTACCTCGATAAACCGCCTTTCGATTCCCGTCCTCATGAAGAAGTCTCAAGTACCCTTCCTTGTTTAGATTTAGATCAAACGACCTCCTCCTTCAGCCTTGAAAACGGGATGGCTGGTAGAGTCCTTCGCAGTGAACCAATTAGCATAGATATAATCGCATGCAAGAAGCCTAATGGAGCACTGGTGACAAGAACCTTCTCAAGAATGGTAGCACTAATGAGCACCTTTTTTTAAACGTAAGAGCATTCACATGTCTGACTAGCGATTGAGATATTACTTTAACTTTGACTAGGATTTGTATATCTGGATCCTGTCTTCTTCAGAGGGTACAGAAAAAAAGGAGGATTTGGTATCCTCCACGTGTAGTGCCTGTCCTTAGGGGACTACCGTCTTGTCTTTTCCCGGGGCGACGAAGAAAGCTATCAGTAGCTTCTCTTTTCCCGTGTTGGTGACGCCGTGGGGGGTACCTGCATCGATGTAGAGGGACATGCCGGGTTGGATAGGAATTTCCTTCTTTTCATGCCCGAGGTAGACGACGCCTTCGCCGCTGATGACGTAGTAGACTTCCTCGGATTCAGGGTGGATGTGAACTTGGAGGCCTTCCTTGGGGTCGAAGTAGCTTATTGAGAAACGGAAGTTCTTCGCCCCCACGTTGTCGGGGCCAAAAATCGACTTCAATGTACCGCCCAAGGCTTTCCTCGTCGGTGCGTCTTCCAACCGTACGATGGTTCTTTCAGCCACTTTCTCAACCACTCCTATGATTCTATCAGACAGGCCTCCTCTTAATAAATACCGTGTGTGCAAGCTACCTGGATGACTTCGATAGCTTCAAGGATGTCTGCTGATTCTCAGTACTGACGTGTTCGTTTTTTCTTCGTCGACTCCCCTATTCATCCACGCGTTTCATGGGTTCCCCACAGCAGATTAGGACGCCCACACCCGCTTCTATCACTTTGACTTTGTTGCCACAGATTTCGCAGAAGTAGACTTCATCAACGTCTGTCATTCATTCACCTCCACTCAGTTTACATGTTGTCAGTAGTTTTCGCACCAAACTTCAAAGTAGCTTTGTGCGTGCTCGCAGACAGGACACTTCGTTGGGGCTTCACGTCCTTCGTAGACGAAGCCACAATTCCGGCACTTCCATTTTACAGAGGTATCCTTTTTGAACGCCGTTCCCCGCTCAAGGTTTGAAAGCAGCTTCAGAAAGCGCCGCTCGTGATAACTCTCCACACGTGCAATCCCTCGAAAGGTTTTTGCCACGTCTTTAAACCCTTCCTCCTCCGCTACTTTAGCAAAATCAGGATAGAGGGTTCCCCACTCCAGTTTTTCTCCCGCAGCAGCCTCCTTCAGGTTTTCTGACGTTGCTCCGATGACTCCAGCGGGATAGGCGGCTTGAATTTCGACCATGCCCCCTTTCAGATGTTTAAAGAAGAGTTCAGCGTGCTCCTTCTCATTCTCTGCGGTCTCTTGAAAGAGCGAAGAAATTTGTTCGTACCCCTCTTTCTTGGCCACGCTGGCGAAAAAGGTATATCTGTTTCGTGCTTGTGACTCACCGGCAAACACTGCTAGCAGGTTCTTCTCCGTTCGACTTCCCTTCAAATCCATTACTATTCACCGTTCCGTTTAGGTAACAGTTATCTTCCATCTGATAATTAAACCTCATGCATCTGATGCACGACTGAAGGTGTCACGTTGTTTCTTCATGAAGCTCTCTGCTTCCAACAATGAACCTCGTTGAGCTTGTTGGTTTGAGTGAATGCTTTTTATGCCAGCAACGCAAAATACTTATCGTGTTGAAAATGTCGCGAACGATGAAGGCAGGCATTTATCACGGAGTGCGAGACATCCGCCTTGAAGAGATCGAGATGCCTGCCGTTAAACCCGGTCACGTCCTCGTCGATACCAAGGTCTCGGGTATTTGTGGAAGTGATATTCATCAGTACCATGGTGAGTGGCGTCAGCCTCGAACAAAGGTTGCGACGGGACATGAGCTGAGTGGTGTCGTAGTCGAGGTGGGGGATGGCGTCTCCTCTGTGTCGGTTGGGGACCGCGTTTGCCCGGAGTGCTTCGCTCACTGCGGAACGTGTCGCTTTTGTCGGGTCGGCCAGTACAACCTGTGTGAAAACATACGCTACATCAGCCAAGCCGGGTACGGAGGATTCGCGGAATACTCCCTTCTTCCCGCTTCGGCGCTCTTCAAGCTGCCCGACAACCTCTCCTTTGAGGAGGGGGCCCTCGTTGAGCCCCTTGCCGTTTCATATCGATCGCTTCTTCGGGCAGGAGCGGATCAGAGAGCTCGTGTCGCCATTCTTGGCGCAGGGACGATCGGCCTCCTCTGCCTAGCCGTCGCCAAAGTACTCGACTTTCGAGAAGTCTTGATCACCGCAAAGTACGAGCATCAGGCAAAGATGGCAGAGATGCTTGGCGCTGATCACGTGATACGGGTCTCCACCCAAGACGTGAGACGGGAAGCCCAAGTCCTTTTCGAGCCCCATGGTGCGGACGTGGTAGTTGACACTGTGGCGGTGGAGCAGACCTTTCATGACGCTGTGGCAATCGTCCGAAAGGCTGGAACCATCAGTTTAGTCGGGGGATACACTGGACCATTGAACATCTCCCTCGGTGCAGTGGTCTCGAAGGAACTTCAGTTGGTGGGATCACAATGCTACAGTTACAGTGGACTGACAACGGATTTCGCCGCCGTCATCGACTTAATCGCCCAAAAAGCTGTTGACGGAACCCCCCTCATCACGCATCGCTTCCCCTTGGACGAGGTGACGGCGGCGTTCAAAGTCGCCGCTGACAAGAGATCCGGATCGATTAAGGTCTTTCTCTGCCAAGAGTAGCTCTCGCGGATTCGGGTCTCCCCACCATAAAGAACGACGGAGGGTCTAACGGGACTCGTCGTTCGTTTCTGAACGAGCTTCTCTACCCTCGTCGAGATGGCAGCGTAACATCATCTTCCCGAAGACCTCCCTCGAGCTACACGCGCCACATGACGTGCAGGTAGCTGTCGCTTGACCTGCTTTCAGCCGTTGTACCAGATCGGGTTCTCTGATGAAGGGACGACTCATGGAGATGAGGTCTGCCACACCTTTCTCAAGAATTGCATTCATGCACCTGCGTGTTCGGATGCCATTAACGAGTGCCACGGGCATTGGACGAGTCGCATCCCTGATTTGTCTGGCGTACTCTGCAAAAGACGCTTCCTTCAGCTCTGGATCGAGGGATTGTGCTCTATCCGAGAGTTTGGACTGTCTGCTTACACCGCCGCCGCTTACTTCGAGCATGTTTAACCCCTTTGTGCTGATAGCCTCCGCTACCTTGACGCTGTCCTTGATCGTGAAGCCCCTTGGTGAGAAGTCATCACAATTAATCTTCATTAACACAGGAACGCGTTCAACTATCTTCTCCCTAATGGAATCATAGACTTCGAACAGAAGACGCATACGTTTGTCCAAGCTTCCACCCCACTCGTCAGTTCGTTGATTTACCTGTCGTGACAAGAATTGCGAGATAAGGTATCCATGCGCCCCATGAATTTGAACGCCGTCAAATCCCGCTGCGACAGCGCGTTCAGCGGCGTCGCCAAAGGCTTCGATGATGCCGTCGATCTCGTCGGAGGTGAGACCTCGGGCCTCCCAACCGGTTCCCGCGTAGGGTGACGGTCCTGCCCGGTCAATAATGCTCTGAATTCCGCTGTGATTGATTTGAGCTACAATCTTTACACCATACTTGTGGACTTCGTCCGTAAGCTTCCGTAACTGGGGGATGTGAAAATCGTGACTTATGCCTGCCATACCTGGATGCGCCTTTCCCGAGTCCTGGACGTAGAGGTGGCCTTTCACGATTAATCCGGGGCCACCCGCTGCAAGCCTCCGATAGAGCTGAAGGATCTCGGGACGGAGGATTCCCCGGTCATCCGACCAATAAGAGGTGGTGGCCGATCGCATGACCCGATTCTTGATTTCCATGGAGCCGAGGGTAATCGGCTTAAAAATGGACGACATGACCAACTGAAGTACAAACGCAGTTTTTAAGGATATTGTGGTGAGTGGGTCGAAATCTCTCCGGGAGCCATCATGAAACCTCAAACCACAAATAAGGGGCTTCTCCATATGTTTTACTGGTGAAGTTAGGTTTGAACGTAGACTCTTTTCGTGGTGTGAGCCTTGAGTTGGCTCTGAATAGCCGGGTATCCACTGGCGGGTGGAAGGGAATCGAACGCGGCGGCGCTATAAGTAGTACGCCGTTAACCTCCGACCAGGTGGACTTTATTTTTTGGTGTCTCAGCCATACCCCCCGCATCTGCGAGGAGGAGATCCCCATTGAATGCGAGGGCAAGACATTCGATCAGAATAAACTTACACTGGGTGGCGAACGAATCGCGGTGGAACCAGTGGAATATCTGCGGATCAAGTGTCCCGCTATTCGGCTGCGCTGGGTCAGTGAAAAAACCTTACGGAACGCCTCCTTCTCCACCGCAGCTGCGAACGCCTACTTGCTGGAGTGGGGTATGGGTCAAGAGATGCTGCATGTGGCGGGAGCCATCGCTCAAGTAGGGATCAACATGATCGGGGGTGTCTACGTCGACCTCGTGCCAATGACCACCTACTTCTCTTCGAGCCCACCTAAGAGATATCGTCAAGGAACTCTCCCAGAGCCCTTGAGGACGGGAGGAAAGTCCGCTGTCGAGTGCATCAGCGGGTGGAAGCCCCGCGACACCTTTATGAAGAGCCCTATCACTCGACATCGGATTGGACAGCTTCTCTGGGCGGGGCTGGGATGCACGCCCCACATGACCTTCCGATACCATCGATACGGCTTACTCACCGCTGAGGGTCAGGGGAAAACCATTCCCTCCGCCTCTGCCACGTACACTACCGCTTTGTACGTGATTGACGAGGCGGGTGTTTTCAAGTACGTAAACTGGGACGAGGAACAAGGCGTCGCAACCCATTCCCTCGCAACCGTCAAGAATGGACGACAGTTGAATGTTGGGGAGTATCGAGACGGAGGCTGGGTGTACACCGGGACGGATGATCTACTTGACAGGTTCCGAGGACTTGTGTCAGGGTTACCGAAAGCCCCTACTTACCTCGTGGCGGCCTCAACGGGCCAGCTTCCACCCTTTTTCTCGCTGATGGAGGCGGGCTACTCCGTGTTGCACATGCTCTTGCAAGCGGAAGCCCTTGAAATGACAAGCAACGTCGTTGTGTTGAGCAACGATCAGATGACAAAGATCCGTGGAACAATTGGGTTGCCCGATATACCCCTCGCGATCATACCTCTAAGCGAAAAAAGCGAAGGTCCTGGATGACTAGTGTCCACCAATTTCCAGAGGTCATACTAGGGCTATCCCCTTCAACTAGCGAGGGACCACACCTTTCCCTTCTTACCTTGAACGAGAAGACATCTAACGATTTTACATTCGAAGGGGAGAGCCATCATGTTTAAGTACGAAAAAGGGTGGGTGATGTTAAGCAGCAGTCGACAAATGTAGGCTTATCTTTATATGATCATCTGGTTCGGCGAGGATTATGCGTGGAACAATCGACGTGAAGCATCCCTTACTCTTGATCTGTCTGGCTCAATTCTGCCTTTCAACGGGGATGAGTCTTGTGGAGCCCATCATGCCCCTGTACGCTTCCTCCTTCCACGTTTCTTACATCATGGTCGGTCTTGTGATGGCCTCCTTTGGGATGTCACGCGTGTTCGTCGAGATCCCTGGTGGCATTTTAGCTGACAGGTTTGGAACGAAGCCCGTGATGATCGGGGGCTACGTTCTGTCCGTGGCGTCACACCTGTTAGCCGGCTTTGCCCAGACCGTCGTCGAACTGATGGCGACCCGCATGCTCATTGGTACGGGTTCAGCCCTCTCCTTCACCGCCAGCATGGTATACGTCACGGAAATGGCCTCGGTCGACAAGAGGTCACGATACATCGCCCTCCTACAAAGCACATTCAACATAGCAGGCATTATCGGTCCGACGGTAGGGGGCGTAATCTCAGAGACCTTTGGTTTACGGATAATCTTCTTCGTTTCAGCAGCCCTCTCCCTCATTGGTATCTTGCTCGTGCAAGCGATGAAGGCGCACGAAAAGGGATCCCCTTCCGAAGAAGGAACGGATCGAAGTGGCCTCGGCTTCCGAGACATCGTGACGGACCTTCGGATCCTTACCCTCAGCGCTTCATGCTTCCTGATGTTCTTCTTGTTTTCAAGCATACGGGGAACGATGATTCCTCTTTATGGCGTTAAGGAATTGGGTTTGAGTTCCGTTGAGATCGGCCTCATCTTTAGCTTAACTTCAGCCATCACCGTGTTTGGATTGCTCTTTGTCACTCATCGACTTGAGACGCGCATAGGTCGATCTATGCTGCTACCTTTGAGCCTACTCATATGTTCGATGGCGGTGTTTCTCCTCTCCTTCGCCTCAAACTTCATCACCCTCGCTGCATTTGTGCTTCCTCTAGGGATCGGCATGAGCATCCTTCAACCCACCTCCTTCGCCATGATAAGCGACCATGCGCAACCAGCGATCCGGGGGCTCACTCTGGGTTTTTCAAGAACCATCGCCGCCCTGGGAATTATCGTTGGATCCACGATGGCAGGGTGGTTGATGGATCTCGGTCAACAATTCGTGGGCTTCCTTCTGACCGGAGGAATCCTCAGTCTGTTCTCGTTCTTCACGTACTTCGTCTTCAGGAAGCTCAGATAGATCCAAGAAGCACGCCCATACGATCAACTCCTCAAGATCCCTTCACTTTCGACCGTGAGCTAGCTCCTTACCCACTCTTGGCTACCTGCTGGCGGTGAGTCATATTCCCTGTGTCTCAGGTCACGCTGCCCCTTCGTACCTATTAGACGGAG
>JAOZHB010000114.1 GCA_026015035.1 Candidatus Bathyarchaeota archaeon
TGTTTATATAGCTTCATCGAGTACTTTTTCACATTTATTCTTAAATAGCTAATGAGGTAAAAAATCGTAATAAGTATCTAGTTTGTGAAATAAACATAACACGTACGATATGCGATACAGCAGTGTTAGCGCGCGCGCTACGCCGAGGTAACCTCCAGCCAAGCTGTTTCCCCAACATTGGTACCAAATCCGTTACCAAAATGGTAACATGCCTCAAACCAAAACTAAAATTATGAGACGGACCGACACACAACAAACCTTAGACAGATACGTCTAAAGCGCGCGCTAATTCTCTTTTTAAGTAGTAAAATCAATTGTGAAACAGATGAATTACAGCGTACGCGCTAAAAGTGTTTAGGGGATTGCAAGGGGATATTTGATTGGATGTTTACATATTGAAACTTATAGTAAATATCTCCTTTCGCGAATCTTGCTAGAGTTTGCTTAAGTTAGTTAGGTGTATCGAAGCTTTGGAAACTGCTTGTACACTTGTTTCTTCTGGACTGTTAAAATCGACGAGGTTTCCTTGGATAGGGTTGAAATGGCGTCCTTGGCTCCATGCTCAGCCAGTCTGTTTCTTCATCGAGTCGTGATAAGGAGCGTAATAGATCAAAGGTGATCCAACGTGAGACCTCGGGATGACGTTTATACTCCCATAACCCGTAGGGACCCCGCAGTTCCTTCACAAATTTAACATTATCCGCGACGCGTCCGTCCTCTAAACTAGCGCCAATTCGCCACGATAAATCCAATATCTGCGCAACGTCATATCGTCTGAAGTAGGTGAAGTTTCCCCTGGGACGCTCAGCTCCAATTATGCGCGCGACTTCGAATCCTAGGGTATGCGCCTGCCGCTGTTCATGAGCTAATAACAGATCTAGTCCACGTCGTGCTGTCTGACTGGTCCGCTGTTTAGGATGCAACGCCAACGCGCTTACTGCTGCCGTCGTATTGGTTCGACACCCATATTTCGTGTGCGCCAGGCGACGATATCCAGCCGCAAAAATGTATTTCTCACGATGCCTTCCAGAGGGCCACCCTCCCTGTGGCAATTGTTCTTTAAGAAGCCAGTCATAGGCTCGTTCGGCACGGGGATCCGTGGCATAGCCCGCCCAGGCCAATCCAAGGAGAGGTAAAGCTGTTTGAAGAGGAATCATATGATATTTAATATCAGATAACTGCGTATCGTCAAGAACTGCTTCCTGTGTGCTTAAGGGCCATGAACCATCCTCATGCTGATGTGCAAAGATAAACTCGGCCCCTCGTTTAACTGCAGCGTGTTCACGACTGAGCCCAGCATAGCCTAAGCCCATGAGTGCTTGTGCCGTTAACCGGATTTTCCCGACCACGGCGTCGCCGCCTTCTCTTCCCCGCCACGAGCCCTCCTCGTTTTGTAACGCTAAGAAATTCAAAATTAAGTGATCCTTTTCTTGAAGTTTCTTGAGTTCACAGACCTCCTCACCGTCCTCGGGGCGGTTTAGGAGATCACGTAGCACTAACATCCGTAGACTTGGTGATGGGTCAGCCAACAACAATGGCACCCATGTCATGTTCTCGCCCCCAGCACTTCTCGGAGGTACGGCGCTGTAGGCGTATCCATTTTCGCCACATCGTCAGGCGTTCCCTCTGCAATGACCAGTCCCCCATCTGGTCCGCCGCCCGGTCCGAGTTCAATAAGCCAATCACAATGAGCCAATAAGTGGGGATGATGCTCTACCACGATGACAGTGTTCCCCGTATCAACCAATTGGTTCAAGACAGCTATTAGCTGAGCCACGTCCTCCATGTGAAGACCCACTGTTGGCTCATCCAAGATGTATAATGTCTGCGTTTCGGTCTTCTTACACAACTCTTTCGCTATTTTTAACCGCTGTACTTCTCCCCCCGACAAAGAGTATGCCGGTTGATCCCAAACTAAGTACCCCAAACCCACCTGTTGGACAACATTCAGGGGCTTGGCGATCTTCTCTTCATCTTTGAAAAGATTATGCACTTCGTCTAAAGTCATGGCATTAATCTCGGGTAAGGCCACACCATTGAAGCGGATCTCCCACGCCTCAGGTCTGTAACCAGTGCCCTTGCAGGTTTCGCATTCCGTGTACTCATCGGGTAAAAAGCCCATGTCAATGCGGATTCGACCTCTTCCCTTACAGGCTGAGCAGCGTTTACTTAATGCCTGTTTATCTAATCCGAGGGCTTGAGCGTCATCACACTCCGCATAGATCCTTTGTGCATGCCGTGTTAGACCGAGGAAGCCCGCTGGGCTTCGAATGCCTCTTCGGGACTGGTCAACGATGAACGCGCGTTTTGGTGGGTTTTCGATGGAATCGTGTTCACCAGGCTCGAGAGGTTCTCGTGCGAACGATGAAGAGTATGATTTCTTCACCAGTGCGCGACCCAGCGTGTCTATTAATAACGTGCTTTTCCCTGAGCCAGAAACGCCGCAGACCCCTACGAAGGTTCCCAACGGCAACTGAACCTCCTTCACGCGGAGATTATGCGCCCGTGCGCCCCTAATTTCGATCCAGCCCCGCGGTTTTCGCCGTGGGTGTAGCCAACCCCCTTCGTCGAGGTCTTTGTGTTCGGGAGTCAGCCGTAGTGTGTCGTCTTTTAGCCATTTTCCTGTAACGGAGTTTGCCTTGACGATTTCATCTGGTCTTCCTTCGGCGACGATCTCTCCGCCTAAAGCTCCTGCTCCGGGTCCCAGATCAATCACGTGATCAGCAGCTCGAATGAGTAATAAGTCGTGTTCTACAACAATCACCGTGTTTCCTTCGTCTCGAAGCTCCTTCAAGGCGTCACGAAGGGCTTCCAGCTCGGAGGGATGCATTCCCCGTGAGGGCTCATCAGCCAATATTGTGAGCGACGTCAATCCACTCCCTAACAGGCTTGCTAATTGAATTCGTTGGGCTTCACCAGCCGATAAGGTTCCTGTGGGACGGTTGAGGTGTAGATATCCTAGTCCAACTTGACGTAGGAATCGCAGTCGTCTGAGGGACGTGTTGAGGCTTGTTTCGAGATAAGGGAGTTCTGCTGACAGTGGAGGAATCGCTTTCAACAGCTCCTCCAACTTGGTGAGGGGCATTTCACTTAACTCATAAATGTTGTGTCCTTGGAGTGTGACTGCAAGAAACTCGGGAAGCAGACCCCGCCCCTTACATTCTGGGCAGGCCACGGTCTTAGTATACGTTCCGTGGATATCCCATTCCCACAGCCAACTATTTTTTCCATAGAATCCCCGCCACTGCCTCTTCTGAGTCCTTAATCGTCCTTTCATTGGTCCTGTTGATTTACTTTGATAGGTAATCACGTAAGTTTCATCGTCACCAAAGAGAAAGGCGTTCTGCGCCTCTTTTGACATCTCGTTCCAAGGCGTCTTGAACGAATCGAACCCGTATCGCTCACCAAGCGCGGGGATTACAGGCTGATCCTTACAAAGATAGGTTTTAGGCCAATATCCAGGTGACCACATGGCCCCATTACACAATGGCTTTTCAGGGTGAATGATAAGTTTATCCGGCTGCGGCGTTTGAATGGTGCCAATCCCACTGCATCTACCACATGAACTCGCGAAGTGTGCTCCCGAGAAGTGTCGAGTTTGAGCGATGGGCTTTGAAGCCGTGCATTGGGGGCAAACCCACATTTTCTCCCGTTTCATCGCCGCTCCGCACTCCAAGCAGAGGCGTTCACCGAGTGAAGCAAGCAGATTCGCGACGTGAGAACTCAGCTCAGAAATGGCTCCAACGCTATTCCGCCGAGTAAACTGGGGGATGTGGCTCCATAAATGAGCACGATGGGGGGCAACAGTCAAGGTAACTCCCAGTCCTGTGATGGCGTCTACGGGGGCTTCCGCGCTTTCTCGCATGCCTTGGCGTTCAAACATCGACAGAGACTCTAAGTAACGTCGACGAGCTTCAGTTTGAAGCACGTCCCGTACTAAACTGGATTTTCCTGACCCGGAAACACCGGTGACAACGGTCAGTGCGTTCTTGGGTATGTCTACATCGACCCCCTTCAGGTTATTTGCTTTTGCATTCCGAATCGATATGACTGAAGGTTTCTGCAGTGCAGTTTCCCTAGATGGTTTTCGTGGTTGAATGGTGCTCTCCTCTTTGAGTGCGTGTCCAGTGATGGATTCCGATACATCGTAGAGTCCCTCTAAGGGACCCGTGTAGAGGAGTCTGCCTCCTTTTGGTCCAGCTCCCGGCCCTAGATCGATAATCCAATCTGCTGCACGTATAATATCCGTATTGTGTTCAACGATGACAATGGTTGCGCCGCTTCGAACCAAGCGATCCAGAACCTTCAGGAGTCCATGAAGGTCCTGAGGATGAAGGCCTGTCGATGGTTCATCAAGAACAATTAATTGATTACTCAGCTTGTTTCGTCCCAGGTATTTGGTCAACTTGACACGTTGCGCCTCGCCACCAGAGAGGGTTGGTGACGGCTGACCGAGTTCCAGATATCCAAGACCAACATCTTTGAGGGCTTGGAGTATTCGGTGGGCTGTCTTCCGTCGAGAAGGCGATAACCACTCAGACGTTACAACAAGATCCCC
>JAOZHB010000056.1 GCA_026015035.1 Candidatus Bathyarchaeota archaeon
GCGTCAGCTAAACAAATGTTCGCGCAGAGACCACAGCCTATACATTTTTCTCGGTCAATTACGTAGATGAGGGGTACGGCCTGAGGATAATCGATGTAAATGGCAGCTCTCTCGCTTAGACCCTTATTGAAGCTGTCGATGGCGTTAACCGGGCAAAATGTGGCGCACAGTCCGCAGCCCGTACACTTTTCCGCGTCAACGTATCTCGGTAATTCTCTAATCGATACAGTGAAGTTCCCCACCTCTCCAGTGACCCCTGTAACCTCCGAGTAGGTCAACACCTCTACGTTCCGATGTCTTCCACAGTCCACGAGCTTGGGGGAGAGAATACACATCGCACAGTCATTCGTGGGGAAGGTTTTGTCAAGCCTTGCCATAATCCCGCCTATGGACGGGGAAGAGTCAACCATGTAAACCTTGAAGCCCGATTCAGCTAAATCCAGGGAAGCCTGTATGCCTCCCACGCCCCCACCTATGACCAATACAGCACCTATTGGTTTCTCAACGGGACTAGATTCAGTCATGCTTCCTCAAACGCCCATCTTTTTGTACATTGGCTTCACACCATCAATCCCCGAAACCGTTACCAGCCCGTTCTGCTCCAAGAGGATAAGATGTCTCAAAACTTCTCGAGGTGTCAAAGCTGCTGATTGAGCTATCTCCCCAACAGACAGAGCCTTATCACGTATGGAGAAGAGAACCCTGTTCTTTTCATATTCCTTGACTAGAGCTTCAAACTTTACTTTGTTGAATTCCTCTTGGTCAACAGGTTCCCCAAAGACGTCCCCTTCCACCAGAAGCTCCCTTTCTCGATTGATAAGCCACCGCGTCCTATGCTGGGAGAAAACATCTCTCGCAGCTAGCAACCGTTTCTGCAGCTCGTTGTTTGGGACGTCGTTACGGAGCGATCCTATCTTCGTTATCTTGTCCGTGAAATCGCTGACTAAGGTAGCAAATCTCTCACCTTCAGAGGCTGAAACCCAGTCGAGGAGGAGCCTTTCGGGTTTGACGCCAACGATTTCAAGAAACCTCTGAAGAGTTTTCATCCTCCCTTCAGTATAGTAGTTTCCTAGAATGTAATGACAGTCCCCAGGGTGGCAACCTAAGACCATAACTCCATCAATACCTCGAATGAACGCTTCCAGAACATGTGTGGGGTCGACCCGACCTGAGCACATGACTCTGATCACCCTGATATTTGTTGGATATTGGAATCGACTGACCCCTGCCAGATCGGCGCCAGCGTAGGAGCACCAGTTGCAGAGAAATCCCAAGATTATAGGGTCAAAGCTCTCTTGCTGAGACGTCTTTACCCCTCCGTTGTTAAGGCAATTACTTCCGCGAGCACCTGTTCATCTGTGAAGTGACGCATCGTGATAGCCTTCTGCGGGCAAGCCGCACCACACACCCCACATCCCTTACAGGAAGCAACGATGGTGTTGGCAATTCTGCCCTTCGGTGTTTCCTCTACTCGTATGGCCTTGAAAGGACAGACTGTCTCACAGAGGCTGCAGCCTATACATTTCTCTTCATCAACTGCCGCGATTATGGGCTCAGCTGTTATACGTCTTCTCGATAGAGGTATGGACGCTCTTGAAGCGGCGCCGTATGCTTGGGCTATGCTCTCACTCATGGTTGCGGGCCAATGGGCGGAACCGCATACATACACGCCGTCGGTTGCGAAGTCGAGGGGTTTGAGTTTGACATGGGCCTCCAAGAAGAACCCATATTCGTCGATGGGCACCTTCAACATCTTTGCCAGCTCGCCAGAGTCAGGATGCGCAATCAGTGGTGTTGACAGTACGACCAAGTCGTATGGCAGATGAAGTTCTTCGCCGAGAAACCCGTCAAAGACCTTCACCACTCTTTCATTGACAACGGGTGGCTTTTGAGGAGAGTACTGAACAAATATTACGCCTGCTTCCCTCGCCTTCCTATAGACGTCCTCATTGAACGTACCATAGGTCTGCATATCCCTGTAAAGTATGAAGATCTGGGCCTCAGGATTTCCTTCCAAGATTCTCATAGCGTTTTTTAAAGCGGTCATGCAGCATATCTTCGAACAATAGGTCCTTTCCTCGTCCCTCGCGCCGACGCATTGGATCATCACAACGTTTTGGACGGCAAGTCTATCCTCCTTCAACATCCTCTCTACTTCAAGCTGGGTTACAACCGTTACCCCATCATAGCCATACATGCCAACGGGCTTCAACTCCTCAGCGCCTGTAGCGACGACGATTACACCTGCTTTAAAGTGAATGTCTTGCCCTGCCTGATTAACTGTCACGTCGTAGTCGCCAAAAGACCCCGTAATCTCCTTGACCCTTGCAGAGGTAAGTACCTCAATGTTCCTGTGTTTTGTAACCTCCCTCCTCTTTCCTTCAATGAGTTCTGAGGCGTCTTCTTGGTTGGGAAATGGCGTATGTAGGTCCTTTAGAAGGCCACCCAACTCCTTTTCCCGTTCTACAAGGGTAACTTCGAACCCACGATCAGCCAAATTGAGTGCACACGTCATTCCCGCTATTCCGCCACCAATGACCAGGGCAGCAGGAACAACCTCAACCTCGATTTCTTCCTGAGGCTCCAAGAACTTGGCTCTCGCTACACCCATTCTAATTAAATCCTTCGCCTTCGCCGTCGCAGCTTCTGGCTCATGCATGTGAACCCACGAGCATTGATCCCTAATATTGACAAATTCGAAGAGGTAAGGGTTCAAGCCTGCTTCCTTGCAAGTACTTCTGAAGAGAGGTTCATGGGTTCTTGGAGAGCACGACGCAACTACCACCCGGTTCAGCCTTTTTTCGGTTATCGCAGTCTTCATCTCCGTAAGCCCTGTCTCAGAGCACGTGTAGAGGTTCTCCTGAGAGAAGACCACGTTAGGCAGTCCTTTTGCATACTCCACCAAAGCAGAAACATCTAAGAACCCCCCGATGTTCGTGCCACAACGGCACACGAAAACGCCTATCCTGGCCCCCCCCATCACCTTACCCCTCCTGTAGCAATTTCAGCCGCCTTAGCTGCCACTCCGCTGGCCTGAGCAACAGATTCAGGGATGTCCACGGGTTCTCGACAGCAGCCACAGACAAGTATTCCTTCTCTGCTGGAGTCGAATGGCGCTAGAGACGCGGTCTTGATAAAGCCATATGCGTCCAACTCAATCGCAAGGATCTTTGCCAACTCTTCCATTCCTCGTCGAGGGATCAAGCTGGTTGCCAAGACAGCCAGGTCCACCACCATCTTTTCAGGGGTGGGACTAAGGGGTTCTTCATACCAAATGACGGGATTCCCTTCTGAGTCTTCGGTTATCTTCGCAACCCGTCCTCTGATGTATTGGATCCCGTACTCCTCTTCGCTTCTCGATACATATCTCTGAAATCCTTTACCTACGGCTCTCATGTCCATGTAGAAGACATATGATTGTACAGCTGAATCATGTTCTCTGGCCAAGATGGCTTCCTTGGTGGCATGCATGCAACAGACTGTCGAGCAATAGGGATTGTTTTTGACGTCTCTCGAACCGACACATTGGATAAACGCAATCCTCTCAGCTGGTTTTCTGTCGGAAGGTCTTATCAGATGTCCCCCACTGGGTCCTGAAGCACAGGCGAGCCTTTCATACTCGAGAGCCGTGATCACGTTTTGATACCGTTTGTAACCGTACTCGGAAAGACCGGTGGGGTCAAAGGGATCGAAGCCAGTGGCGACAACAATAGCTCCCACGTTCAAGTCTATCTCTGTATCTTGTTGCTCAAAGTCTATGGCTTCCCGCGTACAAACTCGTTCACATATCCTACAGACCCCTCTAGTCAGGTAGAGGCAGTTATCCCGATCAACAGTCATCACCATGGGAAGGGCTTGAAGGAAAGGCAGATAAATGGCGCCCCTCCGCCTCATCCCCAAGTCAAACTCGTCGGGAACCCGTACCGGGCACTTTACACTGCAGTCACCACACCCAACGCACTCCTCTTCCTTGACATACCTCGCCTTCTTCAGCACCTTCACTGCAAAATCACCCCTCACCCCCAAAACCTCCTTCACTTCAGAGTAGGTATGTAAGGTAATGTTCGGGTGTCGGAAACACTCAGCCATCTTGGGTGCGAGGATACAGATGGAGCAATCGTTTGTTGGAAAGGTCTTATCAAGCTGGGCCATCCTACCCCCAATGCTCGGGGTTTTCTCAACAAGATGCACCGTTACTCCCATATCACCGAGATCGAGGGCAGCTTGAATTCCTGCGATGCCGCCGCCGATCACCAGCACGCCTTTTCTACTCTCTACTCCCAACATCTTCGGCTCCTGATCACTCTCTCAGTCTTTGTTCCGCGCGTATCCTTTTTCTCGTCGAAAAGGAGACTATTTTTGCTACCATCTTTGTTTTCTCATTTTTTCTCTCGTCAGCATCTCTGTATTCAACTTCCTCAATGTATCCTTGCTGTAGAGCGTTTCTGAACAGGTTTGCACCTTTGTCTGTCCTTATTACCGTCGTAGTGTATCCGTCTAAAGAACCTAAACCACCCGCAGAAATGTCGGCATACTCGTTTGAAAAATCCCTGCAAGCCAGACACGACGGCCTTGCGACGGCGTCCACCTCCTCTAACGGGATGTGAATCGTTTTTCCGTTATTCAGAGTAACGATGAAGTCATCCTTTATGTTGATTTTGATAATGTCATCGAAGTCTATGGCAAGTCTCTTTTCAAGCCACTTTCTCGCCAGGTCGTCAAAGGAAAAGCTTTCTATGCAGAAAAGCCCGATGGTGTATTCGATCAGGTGGGCCGGTAATATCCCCAAGCACTGCATTTTCTTAATCGTGTTGATTTGACACGGTGTACCAACCACAGCGATGTTTCTCAGATACTTCTGTTCCAAACTTTTCACTTCGGGAAGAATCGGGGAGTAGGTACTGTACTTCCCGCCCAACTCTTCCAGATGAGAGGACCCCGAATACTGTGAACCGGCTGCTGAGACGATCTCCTCTCGGGTAAACGCAATAGTGGGCTCCCTGACGAAGGGCCCTTTCTTCTTTGAAACTATCGCGCCTTCAATGAGGTTGTGATCCAACAAGTACAGAAGCAGGGAGGTCACAACTCCGCCGTCTGTACATACCCCCCTTACCTTTGGATCCTTGGTTCTCGCAGACGAGACGCGTTGATACCGACCGATCGGGGGCTTCCATCCAAAGCTATCCTTGAGGTCCTGATTTAACACATTGATTTGCGGACAGATGAGATAACAGATACCGCACTTAAGACATTTCTCTTCATCGCTGTACTTTGGGACCCCATCTTCCTCCATCTCTAAGGCATGTAATTCCCCGGCTGAGCAAAAGGAGTAACATCCCCCACATTTTCCACACAGATTTCTATCGATGACTTCCGTCTGCAGGTCTTTGAAGGTTTTAACTTCCTCCTCCATGTTGTCGTGCCCCTTTAGTGAGGTAAAGCAATCATACTTGGTTTAAAACCTTGGAAACCTGAGTCCGATTCATGTTAAAGCCTAACTCCTCCGGGTTGATACCGAGGGCGAGTCCCAGAATCTGTGGATAGAAGAGGACTGGAAGCTTATGCTCCTTGTTAAGTCTCCTCCCTATGATTCTTTGATTTCTATCATAAACGATGTTACACAGCGGGCAGACAAGGTTTAACGCGTCTGCAGTCGCAGTTTGTATGTGATCTAATTTTCTACTGGCAATGTGTAAGGCAGAGTTTTCATCTACCCCGAGGATGTTCCCCCCACAGCACTGCATTTTATCTTCGTAGTCCACGTTCTTGGCCCCTGTGAGAGCAACTAACTCGTCCAAGGAACTCGGGAACTCCAAGTCCTCGTCTCCACCGAAGACCCGTGACGGCTTTAGGTAGTGACAGCCATAATGGGAAGCGATTGTTAACGCCTCCAGGCTCTTGTTAACTTCATTCTTTAGTTTTTCTACTCCAATATCCTCGTAGAGAATCTTGGCAAAATGTTTCACAGTGATCCCGCCAGTATACTCTCGACCAATCGCGTGGAGCTTCTCATTCACTTCGGCTCTTAATCGGTCGTTTTCTTTTAATTCTTTATTAGCTTCTTTGAGGTTACTCGTACAACCAGTACAAACTGTACAGATGTTTAACCCGCGTTCCTCTGCGATGCTAAGGTTTCGGGCTGCTAAAAGCAAAGATGTTTCGACGTTTACAGATTTGATGGGAAACCCGCAACATGCGAAGTCAAACACGTCCATCAGTTCTATCCCAAGTTCTTTAGCCACTCTTCGAGTTGAGATCTCATTTTGCCTCGCCATGACGGGCGTGACACACCCGATGAAGAATGCGTATTTCACCTTAGACGTCGTCCTCCTTCGTCAGCAGCTTATTCAGGCCTGTCATCTTGTATATCTCTGGAACCTCGTGGTTTTGATGAGGCAGTTCGGGCAGTCCAAGTCTGATTCGTCTTTTGTTTTCAAAATCACTTATCGCGTAGAGGATGCCAAGCTTACCAATGGTTTCCGCTTGTTTGGCGAAGGTACTGTGGATGTATCCTTCTCGAACCGCCACATTTTTGATGGCGTCCATGACTTCGGGTATCCGAACGTCCTGAGGACAACGTTCTTGACAGATGTAGCACTGCGAACAGAGCCAGATAAAGTCGCTGGAAAGCACTCTGTCTTTCATGCCTAAAACGACCATCCGGATTATCTTGCGGGGGTTGAATTCCTCATTGATCTCCCGAACAGGGCACCCGACATTGCAGGTCCCACATTGAAAACATCGTGTAAGGTTCTGTCCCCCCGGCAACTTCGACACTTCCTCTTTGAACTTCGGATCGAGTTCAGTTATGGCCAAAGTATCTTCCCTCATGTATTATCGAGTCCTCAAATCATCGGTCTCGATTTGGTGTAGACACAGTTTTTTTTCATCCCGTCTTCTCATCGATCGAGTCTACTTGTTAGACGATCCCGTATTGTTGAAGTAAATTTAAGTGTCAACTATATAAACTCAAAGTTTTTACCGTCATTTATAGACGATTTAGAACCGAGAAAAGGACAATTCAAATAGCTTTAATAACGTATTATCTTTCATCAGATTTGGTCTTGGAGGAGTAGTTTTGATAGTTCTCAAGGAAAAGCCCTTTGACGAGATTCTGAAGATGATTCAGGGACACCATAAACTTCTGGTGGTTGGCTGCAACGGCTGCGCTGGCATCTACCAGGTAGGCGGAGAAAAGCAGGCCGAAGTCATGGGGATGCTATTGGAGATGGCAACAAGGCTTCGAGGCGTGGATATACGGGCCAAAGCCATGACTACCCTACGTCAATGTGATCGACAGATCGTAGCAACCACCCTACGCCCCTTGGTTGACGACTATGATGGGATCCTCTCAATGGCTTGTGGCGTCGGCATTCAGACTCTGGCAGAGGTCTTCGAGAATAAGACGATCATACCGGGAACTGACACCAAATTTATTGGGATGCAAGACAGCGAATCGGGGAAATTTTATGAGTTCTGCAGCGCGTGTGGCGAATGCATCCTCTTTGAAACTGGGGGCATCTGCCCGATTACGCGGTGTGCCAAAGGCCTTTTGAATGGTCCATGCGGCGGATGCGTTGAGGGCAAGTGTGAGGTGCCTATTGAAGTACGGGATGAAAACGGACAAATAATTCAAACTATCGACCAAGACTGCGCGTGGTACATGATTTACGATAGACTGAAGAGTGAGGGTAGAGTAAATGTATTCAGGAAGTATCGGCCTCCAAAAAATCGGGCTGTTTCAGGCTCTCCAAGGCAATTATAGAAGGCGTTCATATGGGTGAAGCCTTTTCAAACTTAATGAAAGACATAACCGCAGGAAAGTTTGTGTTTACGGGGGAGTTGGAGCCTCATAAGTCCACCGATCTCTCCGAAGTCTTAGCGTGGGCCAAAACGCTGAAGGCAACCGGAAGAATTGTGGCTGCAAATGTCACAGATAACCCTCAGAGCGTTTGTACTGCGAGCAGTCTTGTAGCAAGCTATATCGTTCAAAAAGAAACCGGTTTGGAAACAGTGTATCAGCTTCGAACAAGTGATAGAAATCGTTTAGCTCTCACTTCTGATTTATTGGGTGCCGCTATCCTTGGCCTCAAAAACGTTTTAGCTTTAACAGGGGATCACATTAAAAAGGGGGACATAGCTGAAGCCAAGCCCGTTTTTGATTTGGATGGAACCCAATTGATTGAGTTGATTCACCGCATGGTTTATGAAGGCAAGGACACTTCCGGCAATGAAATTCACGGTCCTCGCCCTCAATTTAACATAGGTGCCGCGGGAAACCCAAATTTTGAGCCTTTAGAGATCGAGGTATTAAAACTTGAACGAAAAGCCGAGGTGGGCGCTGATTTCATTCAAACCCAAGTGGTCTTTGATGTAGACACTGCTTTACAATTCCTAGACGCAGTCGAGTACATACACGTACCAATTCTTATCGGAGTCTTTCCACCTAGGTCGTATGGTCAAGCTGATTACTTTGATAAGCATGTCCCTGGGGTCAGAGTTCCCAAGGAGTTACTGGAACGATTTAGAAAAATTAGGGAAACTGCCGATAGGAGCGAGCGACGAAAGAGGATTAATGAGTACAACATCGAGTATTTTACTGATTTTATCAAACAGGTGAAGAAGAAACAGGCTTGCAAGGGCATCCATTTAATGGCGGTTGGTTACCCAGAAGTCGTCGCACCCATCATCGAAAAATCGTAAAACTAGTCAGTTGAGACTGTCTACATAACAAAACGCGTTCTGCGTTTTATGTTTCGGATTTAATCGGGGAAGTACCTGATTACGCTCTTAGAACGTCATATGCGAAAGAGGGGGTATTCTCTACCTGAAGAATCCCGGGGAAGCGGTTTCTTTATAAATAAACACCGCGTCAGAAACGTCTTACACCTTAAAAACGTAATATGACGCTCTAAAAACGTAACTGATCGAAAATATAGCGTAACATATTGATTTAATCACTTCTCTGGGTGAATAAACAAGGACCTTTCATCAGCATGAACTCATGTAAAAGATACCTGAGACTCAGCAACTTATAGCCGAAATATGTGGCTGAAGAGTGCGTCTTCACATTCACTACAGAAAAATTGAGGAGCCTAATTTTTTCTCCTGAGTTCTCTTATAGACCATCCACGCTGTCGCTACATCTAGTACGGAGAGGCCTGTCGAATCGAAGACCGTGATTTCCTCTTTGGATGTTCTACCCGTCTTTTTTCCAACGACGATTTCACACAGCTCTCCATGGATGTCCTTCATCGTGATCGCCCCCATTGTTAAGGGAACGTTGATCTCTCCGCTGTGAGCTGCTTGTTCGAGATCATCGACTACTATTGTGGCCCTCTTTAAAATCTCGGGGTCAAGTTCCTCTTTTCCCGGTGCGTCAGCGCCGATGGCGTTGATGTGGGTGCCTGGTGAGATCCACGCGTCTTGTATTATGGGAGTCGTCACGGGAGTAGTCGTTGAAATGACGTCTGCGTCCGTCACACAGTCCTCTAAGCTGGTAGCGGGGGTGGTGGTGAAGGAGTAGCGTTCTTCAGCTTCCTCGATGAACCTTTTCATGGCCTCATCGTTTTTATCATACACTCGCACGGTCCTCAGATTCAGTATCTTGCTGATGGCTGAGAGCTGCGTTCGAGCCTGAGTCCCTGCCCCTACTATCGCCAGGGTGGTGGACTCCTTCCTAGCCAGGTATTTTGTGGCCAGGCCGCTTATGGCGCCCGTTCTCATGGCAGTTATGGTTGTCCCCCCCAAAATAGCGAAGATGGCTCCCGTTTTCGGGTCTATGAGGAGGATGGTGGCCATAATGGATGGAGTGTGATAGGTTTTGGGGTTGTTGGGGTGGACATTGACCACCTTCACTCCCGCTATGTCAGGGCATTCGAGGTAGGAGGGCATCGTTCGAAAGTCGCCTTCATACTTCTTGAAGAAGATGTAGGTCTTGGGCGGCATCTGAACCCTGTTGGACCCTTTCTCGCACAACGCGTCTTCGACTGCTTGAAGCGCATCGTCCATCGTAAGAGTGTTCTTAACGTCGTCTTCAGAGATGAGGGAGATACGTTTTTCCAAAATAACTACCTTGACCCAATCTAGGTGGTTGAACCGACGAGGTGATTAATCCCCTTTCTTCCTTAACGCTTGGACTCCCGGTAAGGTTTTTCCGATGAGGTATTCCATGAGCGCCCCCCCGCCAGTGCTGATGTAGGAGATGTCGTCCGTCAATCCCAGCTTTTCCAGGGCCTCAATGGTGTTCCCTCCCCCAGTCACGGAGAACGCGGTGCTCTTCGCCACATTCTCGAAGACGCCTTTCGTGCCTAACATGAACTCGTCCCGCTCGTAGACGCCCATGGGTCCACTGAGCACGATGATTTTAGCCTTCTCCAAGAGATGACTGAAGGCTGCTACGGTCTTTGAGCCGATGTCAAGTATCGAATGGGCGGTGGGTAAGTCCTGTACTCCTATGTCCTCACGTTTCCCCTCCACATCGACGCCGAAGTCTACGGGCATCTGTATCTCGTCGGGATACTTTGTGAGTAAGTTTTGAATCGTCGGTACGTATTGGAGGAAGTTCTTGCTTTTCAGGTAGTCCACCGTCGCTTCACCTAAGGCGACGCCCTTGGCGTGTAGGAACAGGTGTCCGATCACGCCTCCCGCTAACACGTAGTCAGCTGTGCCGTGGCCGAGAACGTACTCGCAGACGGCTGCGCCGTCCTCTGCCTTTGCCCCTCCCAACACGTAGATGCAGGGCTTCTCTTCCCCTCTCCTGACCTTGCCCAGAGCCCGGAGCTCTCTCTCCATGATCCTACCTGCAACGCAGGGCAGGACGCCTGAAAAGCCGACGACCGAGGCTTGGGACCGGTGGGCTACAGCAAAGCCGTCCCCCACGTAGACGTCGGCTAACGGGGCGAGATTTGTAACCAACTCCGATTTAGCGTGTTCTTCCGGTGTCTTCTTCGCGGTTTCTCCGGGGAACCCTCGAACATTATTCAACACCAAGGCGTCCCCTGGCTTCAGAGCCCTGATGGCCTGCTGGGCTTTTTCGCCAAAAACGTCATCCACGTATCCAACGGGTTGTTTGAGTATGTCCCTCAATCGTTCAGCGTGTTTTTCTAACGTGGAGTAGTCTGGGCCGCCCAGGCGTCCTTGATGCGCTAAGATCACCACTCTGGCCTTCTTCTCCATCAGCTCTTTGATTGTTTCAGCGTGGCGCCGTATCCGCGTGTCATCGGTGATTTCTTGGGTATCACCGTTTAACGGCGAATTGAAGTCCACTCTCACCAGAGCGGTTTTATTCGTGAAATCAAATTCATCGAGTGTTAGAAAATCTACCATTCTTGACTTCCCTCTCTACGAAATTGAGTACATAAAGACCACCTCTTCAAGATAAAAGTATTGCGTGAGACTGATGCATGATGACGGGACTCCGGTTCATTTGAACTGAAATCTTTTTAAGGTTGAACCAATTTCCTATAGAAACGAGGTTATTGTAGTTTTGGCAAAAATTAATGTAGCCATAAACGGATTTGGCAGAATCGGACGACTACTGTATCGAGCAGCCATCGAACGGAACGCAGACATCAACTTCGTAGCCGTGAACGACCTCGTCGACGCCAAGTCGCTGGCACACCTCTTGAAATACGACTCGAACTTCGGACGATTTAAGGCCGACGTAGAAGCCCGAGAGGACGCCATCTTCGTCAACGGGAAGGAACTGAAGGTTTGCTCCCAACGCGACCCCGCTCAATTACCTTGGAAGGACATGGATGTGTCTCTCGTCGTCGAATCCACAGGGCGATTCCGATCCAGAGACCAGGCCTCAAAGCATATTCAAGCAGGAGCCAAGAAGGTGTTGATCTCCGCCCCCGCGACAGACCCCGACATCACCGTCATCCTCGGAGTGAACGACCACCTCTACGACCACGAAAAACACCATCTGATTTCCAACGCCTCCTGTACAACCAACTGTGTGGCCCCAGTCGCTGATGTCCTGAACAAGACTTTTGGGTTGAGAGCGGGATTAATGACAACCGTTCACTCTTACACGAATGACCAACGTCTCCTCGACTTGGTACACCCTCGTTTAGAGCGAGCTAGGGCAGCGGCCCTCAACATCATTCCCACCTCAACGGGAGCCGCGGTCGCAACCACCGTCATACTGCCCGAGTTAGAGGGACGAATGAATGGATTATCCCTGCGGGTTCCCACACCGACCGTGTCAATCGTTGACCTGGTGGCTCATCTGGATAAGGAAACGACAAAAGAAGATATCAACAACGCCTTCGAAACTGCGGCGCAGGGACGGCTTAAAGGCATTCTTGACTACACGGAGTTACCCCTCGTTTCCAGAGACTTCCTAGGCGACCCCCACTCCGCAATAGTAGACGGACGCTCCACCATGGTAGTGGCCGGCGACCTCGTTAAGGTGCTGGCGTGGTACGATAACGAGTGGGGCTTCTCCTGCAGAATGGTCGAACTGATGGAAAAGATTGATCGGTTAAGCTGATCAATCATACCCTAGCTAAAGGACACCTCTCCCACCCCTTTTTCTTTCTCTATATTTCTTAGCCATTTTACCCCTAGCTAGCTAGCCATCACTGTATGTACAGGTGGACGGATCTCTGTCCTTCTTTCATTTTGTGGGAGGGGGGGTATATTGAAAAAAATTTTTTGGGAAGGAGCGTAAATCGCGGCGTATTTCGTCTAAGGCGTCAGAAAACGGCCTGTTATACAGGGAAA
>JAOZHB010000125.1 GCA_026015035.1 Candidatus Bathyarchaeota archaeon
AGCTACGCCGTCGATCAGATTCGGTTAGCCCACCCGCCAACGAGTGACTTCGGCGACTTGGCCTCCTCCCTCTGCTTCGAACTCGCAAAAAAGGCGAAGAAGCCTCCTAAGGTGTTAACGGAACAGATCGTTGAAGCCATAGGCGTACCAAGCGGCTCCCTCCTTGGAAGGGTTGAAGCCGCTGGCGGATACATCAATTTTTACGCTGAGTACGCCGCGTTCTCCGAGTTGACCCTGGAATCAGTGAGGGCGCTGGGTCCTGCTTATGGCTATGTTAAGACCGATACGCCTGTGAAGATCATTGTGGAGCACACCAGTGTGAATCCTGCGGGCCCCATCCACGTTGGGACCGCGAGGAACTCCATGCTAGGCGACGCCCTGTACCGCCTTCTGAGGGCTCGAGGCCACGAGGTCACCGCCGACTTCTACGTCGATGATGTCGGGCGGCAGATCGCGATCTTGGCCTACGGCTATCAGTTGGTCAGCCACCTTCCGCGGAAGGACAAAATCGATCACTGGCTGGGGCTCGTCTACGCCATCACCAGCTGCATAATTGAAATTGAAAAGTTAAAACGGACACTGCAGACGTCGCGGGACGCAGGCGTATCGGAAGGGGAGGTCAGGAAGATTCAAGTGGAGCTGGATGACTGGGTGTCCGCTGCAGGCTATCTCTGCGAGCGAGATGAAGGCATGTTCTACGGGCTCGTAGAAAAGATCCAGCAAGACGAGAACCCCGAGTTGACCATCGCGAGGATCATGCGTTCCTACGAGGGAGAGGAGAAGGCGACTCGTCGGTTAGTCAGAGAGGTCGTGGACTTGTGCTTATCCGGATTCAAGGAAACCTATGAGCGGATGCACATAGGGTGGGACTCGTGGGACTGGGAAAGCGATTTGGTCTGGGATGGCGCGGTCGCCGAGGTTGTTAAGCAGCTTGAGGACTCACCGTATTGCCATGTCGTTGATGGCGCCTTGACCTTCGACGCTGAGAAAGCGGCGCAGGACGAACACGTCAAAGCCCTTCTAGGAATCCCCCGTGAACATGAAATCCCGTCCCTAGTGCTGAAACGCTCTGACGGAACCACCCTCTATTCCACAAGGGACATCGCGTACAGCCTATGGAAGCTGAGTCGGGCTGACCGCGTGATTAACGTGATCGGAAAGGAGCAGGCCCTCGCCCAGACACAGATCAGCATAGCCCTGAGCGTCCTCACCTCGCCCGAGATGGCTCTGAACATGGTGCACTACGCCTATGAACTCGTTCATCTTCCAGGATACCGGATGTCTCGGCGGAGAGGTCGCTACGTGACCCTCGACGAGCTCTTGGATGAGGCGGAGAAGCGGGCATGGAACGAGGTGGAAAAGCGGTCGCCGCACCTCTGCGCCAACGATAAGGACGCCATCTCCAAAGCCGTGGGAGGTGGGGCCGTGAAGTACGCCTTGGTAAGTATTGCTCCGACGAAACAAGTCACCTTCAGCTGGGACAGGGTCCTGAACTTTGAGACAAACAGCGCCCCCTTCATCCAATACGCCTACGCTAGAGCCTCCAACATCCTCAAAAAAGCCGGGTGCACCCCACAGACCATCGAGTACAGCCAGCTCCAACAACCCGCCGAGCACGAACTGGTGAGAAAGATAGCTCTCTTCCCAGAGGTCTTCATCGACGCCTCCGAGAAAACCACGCCGAATAGCCTGGCAGAATACGCCAACGACCTCTCGGCAAGCTTCAACTCCTTCTACGCCAGCATCCCCGTGCTCCAAGCAGACCTCCCAGAGCAAAGAGCCGCCAGACTCGCCTTGGTGGATGCGGTTAAAACAACGATCCGAAACGCAATGAACCTCCTAGGAATCGATGTTTTAGAAAGAATGTAGTTGCCTTTGATAGTCGTCTAGAGAGGAAACCGCCTTTCTGAGTTCCTTGAAGGAACTAGAAAGGAACGCGCTTACGCTCGCTAAGCGAGATATCTGCTAGTAGAATAAAAAGGAGAGTTTGCTGTCGGCGTTATGAAGGCTGAGGTTTCCTCAATAGGGGTAAGGGTTTTACGTTCGAGGGTTAGGTGTTTCCCACGAGGTTGAGAATGGTGCTTACTGTGACCGGCGCTCAATCAGTTCGATTAGAACGCCATCAGGATCCTCGATGAAGGCAATCAACCCCCCCGTTGGGCTGAGTCGGTACGGCTCATCAGTGATCGTTACGTTCTCTTTACGCATCTCGGCGATTGTCGCTTCCATGTCCTCGATTACGAAGGCAAGATGATCAAATACTCGGTCTTCGTAGTCAGCCTGAGTGAACTTCGTTTGATCTTGATAGAAGGTGAGTTCAAGATGAGACCCTTTGCCCTCGGGGTCTTGGAGAAACGCGATCTCCGCTCTGTTCTGCGGTATCGCATGTCGCCTCAAAAGCTTAAGGCCTAAGAAGCGAGTGTAGAACTCAATTGATCGATCCATATCACTTGTTCGAATGCTGGTGTGAGTAAACATAGCTTTTCACGACACTAGCTTATTTACGGACTCCTTATTTAGGAATACGGTTCCGCGGTAATTCTAGCGTCCCCTAGGTGGAGCTGTCTAGGAGGCATTCTTCCGAGCAGCGTAGCCTTCGAGCCGGTTTATCGGAAACGTGGCAGGATTTTCTCCGAGAATAGGGAGATGTTGTCGACGCCAGTGAATCGGAAGGTTATCAAACCGATCCCTCGATCGACGTACTCCATGATCGCGTCCGTGATCATGTCCGGGGTGCCGAAGCCAGCCCCCGTTCGAGCCCTCGCTGCAGCCAGAGTCGTTCCCATGTTTTCCGCTCTTTGTTTAAGCTTCTGCTCTGCCTCTGCCTTCGTGTTCCCTACCAGCAGATCCATTGATGTGCCCTTTCGGATCTCGTGGAAATTTCTGCCCACGGTTTTACAGTGGTCTTCAAGGGCTGAGAGCTTATGGACAAGCGTGTCTACATCCTGCACGAAGAAGTGGCTGATATCCGCGTACTGCGCGGCGATCTTGAGCGTCACTTTTTCGCCACCGCCTCCAACCATGATGGGAATGGGCTTCTGAACGGGCTGCGGCGAGTTCAGGACGTTATCAACCTGATAGAGGACCCCGCGATGGGTCGTCCGCTCATGGGTGAACATGTGGGTACAGATTTCTACGGTCTCTCTCAGCCCGCGTAACCGTTCTCTCACGGGAGGAAAGCGCCCCATGAAGCCATTAAACTCCGCCTCATGCCAGCCCGCTCCTACCCCAAAAACCAGCCGACCGTTCGAGATGATGTCGACCGTCGTCGCCATTTTCGCCAAGACTGTGGGTCGTCGATACCCGTAGCAGCTAACTAATGTCGCCAGCTTAATTCGTTCTGTGACCGCTGCAAGAGCCGCTAACGTAGTCCAGCTTTCAAGGGGGTGATTGCCACGACCATTAGGATTCCGCATGTTCATTAAATGATCCGTGACCGTAAAGAGGTCAAACCCGTTCTGTTCGACTACCTGACAAATGCGTTGCATTTCGTGGAAGTCGCGGCCCTCCGGCGGGACGTGAACACCAAACCAAACATCCTTCATCATCGGTAATCCTTCAAGAACTAGGTAAAACGCAGTATTAAGGTTAAGGTACAGAAAGGAAGAACCTTCGAAGGTGAATGAATATAGTCCATCCATGTTTAAGAGAAGACCCTTATGGCGAAAAAATAGTGACCATTTATACTTCTCGTTTATATGGTTCCTCTCCACAAAGGATTCGTGTACCCTATGAAGAGGTGAAAGCGGTTAGGTGGCGGTAAGAAGTAACATGTGAAGCGAAGTCATTCACGCGCTACAACAAGCTTTTTGATACAGGAGAAGCGGCTTTCATGTAAAGGGAGAGGGTCATGTTAGTTATTAAATAAAATTAGTTATATAGCTCGCTGGGCTTAATGTTGGTTTTATGGGATTCCTGAGCAATACTGTGGAGAAGACGAGGCGGTACTTGGCTTTGGAGAAGAGCTTGAGAGCCCTCCTCGTAACCAGTGTTATAATGAATTTGGGCAGCAGCCTTTGGGGGCCGTTGCTGGGACTGTATATTACGAATGACTTGCTTGTCTCCCTCCTCATGTTTGGTTTGATGAACACCGTTCGACAGTTTATTACAAGTCTGACCATCTTTCCCTCCGGTTTTCTTTCAGACAATTTTGGTCGGAAAAAAATTTTGATGGCATCCTACCTTTTCTCGATTTTAGCTTTGATAACCCTGTTTTTTGTGAGGGATCTGCCGTGGCTATTTCT
>JAOZHB010000128.1 GCA_026015035.1 Candidatus Bathyarchaeota archaeon
GTTCTACCAAACTCTGCGGGGAATTCCCTTAATCCCGGGCGTGCCGCAGGTGTTTCAACGACTCAAAAAGATTGGGTATCACATTGCCTTGATCAGCTCAGGCATTCCGGGTTTCCTCGTGGAAGAATTGGCCACGCGGTTAGGCGCTGACTACGCCTACGGCATCGAAATGGAGGTGGTTGACGGCGAGGTCACGGGAAAGATCGGGGGGGTCGTCATCGAAGTCGGGGGAAAGGCCAAGGTTTTGGAACGCCTTCTCACGGAAAAGAAGTATTTACGACGTAATTGTTTAGTGGTCGCGGATGATCGAAATAACCTGTCTATGTTTCCCTTGGCCGCGAAGACGATTGGGTTCAATCCCGATGCGCTCTTGGTGACAGAATCGGATTATGTGGTGAAGGGAAGCCTCCTCGACGTCATCCCGTTTCTTGAGACCCCAGTGAAAACGCGGATGAATTCGTATACCCGACACGACGCGCTCAGGGAGGTCATCCACATGGGCAGCTTTCTCATTCCTCTTCTCTGCTTCTTCTTCAACGTCAACCGATACGCCTTGGCGGCAGTCATCTTTGCGACGGCCGTTGTCTACGCCTTCTCTGAACTGGTGCGTGGCGTCGGCATCAGCTTCCCTCCTTTCACCACCATAACCAACATGGTGGCGATGGGTGAGGAACAATGGGGTTTTGCGACGTCACCTGCCCTCTTCGCCCTCAGTATATGCGTCGCGCTCACTATTTTTCCTCCGCAAACAGGGTTCGCCACCATTACCATTCTCACCCTGGGCGATGGAACCGCGCGATTGGTGGGGAAGAAACTGGGAAGGCGGGTGTTACCGTACAACAAGGCGAAGAAACTTGAAGGGACGTTGGCAGGTATACTGCTGTCCGCTACGGCGTCCCTCCTCTTTGTCTCCCCCTCTAAGGCTGTAGCAGCATCGATCATCAGCATGATCGTGGAGACCCTGCCCCTGCCCATCAACGACAACATCCTGATTCCCCTAGTAGCCGCAGTGGTACTCACCGCAATTCCGTGAAAACGCTTCGCAGGAATAAATAGACTTATTTCGTTGCGGAGGCATGAAGTACCTGAGAGAACGATATGACGGAAAAGGGAGTGCACCGCGACATCCTCGACGCCTGCAACAGAGTCGCTGGTCAAGACCGTATTGAAGCCATCTGCCTGTATGGTTCACGGGTCAGTGGCTACGCGCGAGAGGACAGCGATTATGACGTGCTCCTCATCCTCGCTGAATACGCTGATGGGGTGAAGTACTCCTACGAGAAAGTCGATGAGAATCAGCTGGCCATTCTAATAGTCGATAAGAAGGCCTTGGAGTTAGATGCGGAGAAGGGGAGTTTCGGAGACTTCATCGCAGGCAGGCTGATAAGCCCCTACACGCCCCTTCTGAACGCGGAGTACCTGGAAGACATCGAAGTCAAGATCAAGACGCGATTCGCGGAAGAGGATTTGGAGGATCTGGTGATTGAATACGAAGAGCTGGCGAGGGGCCTAGTCATCAAGCTCGAGTACCTTGTTCTCGCGAGAATGCGGAAACGGTCGCGGGGTTATCCTCCGCTACGATACAGCTACATCAACATGCTTCGAGCGGGGTTACGAGACAAAAACATGACGGCCATGCTCAGAGGATACAGGAGGGCCGTGAAGGAACTGGCGACCTCGAAAGTCATCCGAGTCGATGGAGAGGACATCCGTTTAGAAAATGAATACGTGGACAGGATCCTCTCGTCCAAAACCTTGAATAAAGTCGTGAACCTGGTGGATTTCAGCAGACGCGCCCTCTCTGCCTACATCACCCACGGTAAAGCGGGACGAGTCAAGTTAGACGTCTTCACCATGGAGTTAACGTCAAAGATCAAACGAGAGCTGCAGACAGCCTTCAAACGACAGGAAATTGAGGACCCAAAAAACTTTCTGTTCCTGAAGACCGATGAAGGCTTGACGTGCCTGAACGAAGAGAGCACGATGATCGAACTCGTCCAGAAGCTGCGGAACGAGCAAACCGTGGAAGTGGACACCCTTGCCAGCGCGTTGAACGAAGTGTACACCATAACCCTGGAAGATGAAAAACTCGTCGTCAAGAAGTTCACTAACTGGTACACCTTCAAGTGGTTCATGCTCAACATCGCGGCCTACGGCACAAAGATCTTTTCGCTCTCGGGCAAAGCCCGCCTCGCCAACGAATACGGAATCAATAGATTGCTCGCAGAAAAAAACGTCTTGGTTCCAGAGATAGTGGCGATCAGCATCAAGGACCGCGTGCTTGTTGAAAGGTACATTGAAGGCGTTTCCGCCCTAGACTTTCTGGAAAAGGCTTTTGCGTTAGAAGAACTCACCGAGCAACAGAAGGATTTGGCTGTTGAACTGGGAAAAACCATCGCGACGATTCACGCGTTGCACGTCGTCATAGGAGACTGCAAACCTGAGAACTTCATCATCGGAAACGATGGTCGTATCTACGTACTCGATTTAGAGCAAGGCGAGAGAAAGGGAGACCCCACGTGGGATGTGGCTGAGTTCCTGTACTTTTCCGGGCATTTCGGAACGAAGTTCACCGACGGCCTCAGAGACTTTGTATTGAACTTCGTGGAAGGCTACTGTCAAATCGGTGATCGAGCCGTCCTGAGACGTGCAGCGGGATTCCGCTATTCGCGAGTGTTCTTAGGATGGACCTACCTGTCCATCATCCAGTCAATCGCGTCAATCTTAAAGGCGTTATAGCACCCTCAAGATCGTAGGCTGCTGAGAAGCAAGCTAGCTTTCAGCATCTTCCCAGTATCCACGAAAAGGCGACGAAGGTTCACGCGCACACACTGTCGAGAACGACCATGCAAAGGACGCACCGTCCACACGTACCCGGTAAACGAGGTTGAACCCGTTGTTCTGTGAGACATATCAAAACTTTTAAATCCTTATATCGTCTGTACACTGCAAAAAGTCTACGAAACGGAGTTCGTCAAATGGCATCTCAAAAATCTGATATCCCGTTGCGCAATGAGAACTGGCATGCAATGAACGTCGAGGAGGCAATGCAAGCCCTCCACACAAGTCAAGTGGGGCTAACGGATGATGAGGTCAAACTCCGCCTGAAAGAGTTTGGGCCCAACAAACTCATCGAAGAAAAACGGGCAACACCGTTTACCATTTTCCTCAATCAATTTAAAAGCGTGCTCGTAATCATGCTCATCATATCCGCAGCGATCTCGGGTCTGCTCCTTGGTGAATACACTGATGCAGTGCTTATCACCATCATCGTCGTCATGAACGCGGTTCTCGGCTTCGTCCAAGAGTATCGGGCGGAGAAGGCCATTGAAGCCCTGAAACGGATGACCGCGCAGAGGGCGACAGTGGTTCGAAATGGAAAAGAGGCAGTAGTCGATGCCGAGGACCTCGTGCCGGGAGACATCATCGTAATGGAGACCGGTGGACGGGTCCCAGCTGACTCAAGGCTCTTAGAAACAGTCGAATTGAGGACCGATGAAGCGCCGTTAACCGGCGAATCCACGCCCGTGACGAAGGAGACCCATGTTTTGGACGAAGCCGTTCCGGTATCGGATCGAAAGAACATGGCGTTTATGGGTACAAGTGTGGGGTACGGTCGGGGTAAAGCGATTGTCGTGAGAACGGGGATGGAGACCGAGTTCGGTAAGATAGCGGGAGCCGTACAGACCATCGAGGAAGAGCAGCCACCCATCAAGAGAAAGGTGGAGCGACTGGGTCGGCAGTTAGGGCTCGTAGCGATCATGGGATGCGCCTTGGTCGCGGTCGTCTACGTCATTCTCGGCTACAACTTAATTGATGTCCTAATGGTCTCCGTCAGCTTGGCTGTGTCAGCGGTCCCAGAGGGGTTACCCGCAGTAATAACGATCACCTTGGCCATAGGCGCGTCTCGGATGGCCAGAAGTAAAGCGATCGTCAGAAAGCTGGCCTCCGTCGAAACATTGGGTAATACAACCGCCATCTGCTCGGACAAGACGGGCACCCTGACCAAAAACGAGATGACGGTACGCAAAATCTCCACTAACGACATGTTAGTCGACGTCACGGGAACCGGATACGAGCCAACGGGTCGCTTCATGAGGAACGCCGTAGAAGTAACCTCCCAAGAAGCAGAACGCCTTGAACCGTTGTTGCGGGTTGCCGCTCTCTGTAACAATGCTGGACTCGAACCCGGTCAAGAGGGATGGCAGATCTTTGGCGACCCCACAGAAGGCGCCTTGGTCGTTGCAGCGGCAAAGGCGGGAATCTGGCGGAAAAAAGTTGAGGAAGAGTATCCCAGGACCGCTGAGTTCCCCTTTGAATCCTCAAGGAAACGGATGAGCACCATTCATGAGACACCGACCGGTGAGACCGTCGCCTACGTCAAGGGCGCGCCAGAGGTCATTGTGGAGCTGTGTACGCGCATCGACGAAGAGGGTCGGATACGAGGATTACTCGAGAAAGACCGGGAGCGGATCCTCTTGACGACGCAGAGCATGGCTGAAGAGGCTCTGCGCGTCTTAGCCATGGCCTACAAGGTGTTGCCCAGAGGTACGGAGGAGTATACGTCGGAAGACGTGGAAAGCCAATTAGTATTTGTCGGCCTCGCCGGGATGATCGATCCCCCGAGGGAGGAGGTCGTTGAAGCCATCGAACTCTGTGGGAAGGCAGGAATCAAGTCCTTTATGATTACGGGAGACCACAAGCTGACGGCCGTCGCCGTGGGTAAAGAGATTGGGTTACTGAAAGGCGATGAAGACAATAAGGTGCTGACCGGCACGGAACTGGATCGTTTGAGTGACGAGGAGCTTGAAGAGATAGTCAATGACGTGGCTATCTACGCCCGAACCTCCCCCACGCACAAGGTGCGTATCGCCCAAGCCCTGAAGAATCGAGGACACATCGTCGCCATGACGGGGGATGGGGTTAATGACGCGCCGGCCATTAAGACCGCGGACATTGGTGTGGCTATGGGGATCAAGGGCACCGACGTGACGAAGGAGGCCTCGGACATGGTTTTGGAGGACGACAATTTTGCGACGATTGTGGGTGCTGTTGAGGCGGGACGCCATATCTACGACAACATCCGGAAGTTCGTGCGGCTCATGCTGGCCGTCAACTTCGATGAGATTCTGGAAGTCACGATCGCGGCGCTCATGGGCATACCCTTACCAATCATCCCAGTTCAGATCCTGTGGATCAACCTCGTCACCGATGGACTGCCGGCTGCGGCGTTGAGCGTGGACCCCAAGGATCCGGGGATCATGTCGCGTCCACCGAGGAACCCGAAGCACGGTCTTCTGCACGGCATGCTTGGCTTCATCCTGTTCGTAGCAGTCTTAGACTTCTGCTCGGACTTCATCCCCTTCATGTGGCTCTATTACACCACAGGCGACGTCGTGAGGGCGCGGACCATCGCCTTCACCACCGTTGTCATCTTCGAGTTCTACTTGGCATTAAACTGCCGTTCCGAGACCAAATCCATCTTCAAAATGGGCTGGAAAGGGTTAACCGCCAATAAGCTCTTACTGCTCTCCATCGTCGCCGGACTACTGCTTCAAATGGCCATCATATACGTGCCCTTCTTGCAACCCATATTCCACACGACCGCGTTAAGCGCCGCGGACATGATCCTCGTGGTTGTGTGTTCTTCCATAGGTTTGGCAATCCTTCCGGAGCTCTTCATATTCCAGTGACCCCTTGTCGATCCTTTTTACCCCTGTTTTTCCCTTTTTTCATTCCAAACTGACAGCGACCAAAGTGCTCACGCTGTAGACGAAGTGCGAGAGCTGAAGAACCAAGAACCGTTGAACGGGGTAAACCAAGACGGGCTACCCCACTCTATATTCTTTCAGGGAGAAGCCTTCAGGCTCGTCTGGAGGGAAATCAGCGTTAAGGGGGTTTCCCCTAAAAGAGTGATAAAATAAGGCTTAGTCTTACAGCGCTTTAAATCGCTCGTACCACTTTTCGTAGAGCCCCAGGGTATTCATGGAGACACTGGGCTTTCTCTCCTCGAGGACGGCGAGGAAATCACTCATTTGTATGGATCGTAGCGTAGCCTTGGTGTCACTGAGCGTGTGGGATTCAAAGTATTCCCGTACGACCTTTAGGTGAACGGCTTGAACCACGTCATACAGGTCGCTTGCTGAGTAGCCGTGGGAACGTTTGGCCAATTCAGGAAAGTCTACGTTGGTTCCCATGTTGAACAGCTTTTTCCCATACAGTTTAAGGATGTCTCGTCGGGATTTCAGGTCTGGGATGGGGATGAAGATGCGCTTTTGAAACCGTCTGAGGAAGGGGCCGTCGAGGCTCCACGGCTTATTGGTTGCGCCGACGAGGTAGACGTGCAGCTTCTTGTTCTTGTCGGTGATGCCGTCCATCTCCTTCATGAATTGATTCCGCATCCTGACCTCGCCGCCTACTTCCTCGGAGCGAATGCCGATGAGGGAGTCCAATTCATCGATGAAAATGATGGCGGGCTGACCGTTCTCCGACACCAATCTCGCAGTCTCAAAAAGCTGAGCCACGTTTCGTTCAGACTCACCTAGCCACTTGGACATGATGGACGCGGCGTCGATACAGTAAAAGGCGGCGTCGATCTCTGTGGCAGTGGCTGCAGCCAGCAAGGTCTTTCCGCATCCAGGCGGGCCGAAGAGCAGGATGCCACGCGGCCAGCCCAAGGGAAAGAAGTCGGGTCGCTTAAAGGGGTAAATGATGGAGTCCCGTATGGCCTGTTTGGCGTCGGCTAGACCGATGACGTCTTTCCAGTTGACTTGGGGTTTTTCTCGTAGAACCTTGCCATCGTATTTTTGCTCGTTTTTCCAGGATTCTGCTTCATACGGCGCGTATCCCTTGAGCTCTTTAATCCGCTTTTGATATTGCCCGATGTACTCCAGATAGACCTTGTTTTGGCTGGCCTTGGGATAGAGAGAGCATAATTTGGTGAGGATTTCGATGGCCCGCTGATATTTGGAGATGGCCATTCCTTTTAAGCCTTGTCGGTCGAAGGTAATTGCTTCCGTAGCGGATTTCGACGCTAGTTTTTCAAGTTCATTAAGCGCCAGGGACATTATCATCGCCTCTTTTGAAGGGTGTGCGTACACATTACTCCAGAACTATTTTTCCCTCGTTCTTAAGTCGCAGAATCGCCTTTTCAACGTCTGTCGGGAAGACCCCGAGGTAGGATGCGCATTGGACGACGCTCAGCTTTCCATCCTGATCCTTGATGTAGCTGTAGACCTGCCTTTTCAATAAAGCTCGATCCTGTGGCGGTGGATCCACACTAGTAGCAGTCAAAGGGACGGGGATTCGGGCGTCGTCTTCGACGATTTCGGTGGCATGTAGTTCCTGAGGTAACGTGGGAAACTTCTCTCGTATTTCCTCTTCAGCCACCGCGTTGGCCTCTTCAAGGATCGTCTTCACCTCAGGATTTAGCCCTGTGGACCCGGGGGCAGATGCATCCATGGATCCCATTGCCGTCATACTGCTATTCAGCATCCCGGAGACCTCTTCTAGTCTTCCCGTCACGGAAGGAATTACGCCTTTCAGGCGACCCTTCGTTTCTTGAACAATCCCAAGGATGGGGCCCATGGTTCCTACGACGTCGCTTAATTCGCTTATCGTCTGCAGGCGAATAATCGCCTTTTCTAGGGCTAATTCACTGCTCAAAAGTAGTTTCGCCAATTTTCTTATTTCAGCGCATTCATTGGCGTACAGGATTGCCCGATCGTAACTCTTGTTTAGCTGAGCGTCTATACACTTATTGAAGAAGTGGTAGTCTCTCCGTTTCAACCCCAACGAGTTCCGTCGCATTTTGTTCAACGTGGCTTTAAGGGTATAGATCGCTGTGCTCACATTCTCTTTAAACGACGCTTTTGGCTTTGGAGCGACCCACCGCCTCAGCTTATTGAGGAGGGGGTCATTCTTCTCATTCCAATTATCAAGAACCTTGAAGATTTTGTTAACCCCCGAACGCTATAGTCCCGCTTCTTTAATGTGCAACAGAATTGGTTGACCTGAGGCGTCCTCGCTCTTCACCCTGGGGGGGGCAGAGGTTTCGGGGGGCATTGAAACCTCTGCCAACGCGTCGATGGTGGCTTCAGCATCATTTTTCTCCGTTAACGCCCGTTTAAGGCTGTCACGGAGGGCGTCAGCGACAAGGCTGCAGGCGTCTTCATCAACGTATCCGAGGGAACACGCTAACTTTGACTTCGCCAACAAAAATTCGAGGTGGCCAGCTGTTGCAGTCAATTCTTCTAACCGCTCTGCAGCGTTTTGAGTTAGAATTTGACGGCGTTGTGTTAGGGAGTGAATCGTCGTTTCATAGTGATTACGTATTTTGTCGTACGCTTCTTTCACTATTTCGTCTGTGTTATAGAGCTTGTGAAGCGCGGATAACTTCTGGAGGATCACACGTAAGTCTTCACTTAGACGAGTGGACTTCACCGTCCACGACGTGTTTACGATCATCATGTCGTTGTCGAGAGTGATTTTCGAGCTGGGGCAACTGGAGACTTCGCCGGTTTTCTGTTCGACCCAGATGAGGGGAACACTTTTCGGTGAGTCCACGGTGAACCCGAGGATTCGACCGTACACTCGACCGTACGAGTCATGAATTACCTCTCCGATGATGGTCTTTGCTACATCCGTTTTTATTGACATGTCAATCCTCCGATAGAGAGATACCTAAAAAAGAAGGGGATTCCGCGTTTGACCCCGTGAATTTGATTTCTTTTCTACGCAGCTCTCGAGAAGTTAATTCGATTTTTCTAGGCTTGGTAGCGTGGTAGTGGGTAGTGTGGGGAACTTTTCTTTCATCTTTTGTTCAGCAATAGCGTTTGCATCTTCAAGGATCTTGTCAGCGGCTTCGCCAGAGGTAATCACGTTCCAACTTGAAGCGGTAACCCTGCCTGAATCCATTACTAGGTCGTTCAGTGAAGTGCCTATCTCACCCAGTCTATACGATACTTCGGGGACGACGCCTTGTAAGTTTCCTTTAATCGAGTTTATCACGTTTGCCACAGGATTCATTTCCACTGCGATGTCGCCGAATTCTTCAACGGTCTCCAGCCGTAGAACGACCTGCTCAATGGCAAATTGCCCTCTGAGGATCGTTTGACACATTTTCCTGATTTCAGCGCACTCATTTGCATATATGGCAGCACGCGCGGAGTCTTTGGCGAGAACCGAGTTGGTGCATCGTCGAAAGAGGCCGTTGTAGTGCTTTTGCATTCGTTGGTACGCTTGTTCGAGACGTCCCTGCTGAACCTTTAACTTGTAGATGGTGAAGGAGATTTTTTCCCGGAGGGGCTGAGGCTTTCTCATGGCGTTAGTGATCTTCGAAAATGTTGATGGCTGAGTACTGCTTTCCCAAGTCTTAAATATATCTGCCATCTATGTAACCTCCTCTTTTGTTTTAAGTAACTTTTTTTGTTTAACAACCCTGGGCCAAACCATTTAGACTTTTGTTACAGTTCTGTTGAAAAACGCGGGATTATCATATAAAAATTAACTAATAAATTGCTAAATCTGGGTCTCAGCTTTTGTCAGGGTAATACGTTGAAAATCTCGTTAGGTAATACGATGGGAGTTAACTCTTTAAATCATGTGAAAGCGAATGAGGGGTCTCAGGGAGTCGTTGAGGTTTGATCGCTTGACGGACTTGTTTCGCCGCCGATGACCAGTTTAATCAGCGCCTTTTGGTCGATTTCGGCTCTAGCTCTCCAGTCGAGGTAGAGAACATCGTCAACTTCGTTGAGGTATCCCTGGCGGATATAGCGGTTGAGGTTACGCTCAACCCGCCACTTGGGAAATTTTTCTCGGAGAATCTGCTCAATGTCCTTCCGAGCGGCCTTCCCCTGTTTAGAAATGATGTATGAAACAGTTACGACGAGGCCCGCTACATCATCCACGCGCCATCCAGACATAACCAAGTCGGATGCCGTTAGAGGCTCTTTCACTGCCACATAGAATCGGGCCCGGTCAAGTTGCTCACTCGTTGGGTTTTGAGGCCGCTCCGTACCCTCATAATCGGTACTGACCTGTAAGCCTAAACTCGAAAGCTGGTGATTTAACAGATCGACGATTTTAATGTACTCCTTTCCCAGGGCTCTTCGAAGTTCCCAACCCTTTACGCCTGGCTGTCGATGTCGTCTATAGAATATGATTTTTGCCGCTCTCTTCACTCTTCTAACGTAGGCTCCTGTGTCTTCAGCCAACTTATTGTCCCTCCGCTATTTCTTTCCAGAGGTCGTAGTCGATGGAGATGGGAAACGAAATCATCTGTTCTTTAAAGGAAAGCTCTCTAGGTTCCATGTGAGGAACGAGAAACGTTTCTTCTTCTATGGGCTCTATCTCCATGGTGGCAAAGCCGTAGGTGACCAAGAAACTTGTTAAATACGCTCGTACCACGGTCTCCTCATAGGAAGGCGCGTAAATGAAGTCCCAATAGTGAATCCGACCCTCTCCAGCAGCCTTCTCTTTAAGTTCTAACCAGAACTTTTGGAGGAGGCCGGTGAAGGACTCTTCATTGACAATTCGAGCTTTAATGAGCTCTTCGATGCT
>JAOZHB010000043.1 GCA_026015035.1 Candidatus Bathyarchaeota archaeon
AGCAAGAAGTTCTGGACTGATGTCCAGAGAACGAAGAGAACAGGGATCAGTGCTAAACAGGCCGTGATAAACCGTTTTCTTCCCACTTTTTCAGCTAAAACGCCTGCAGGGAGCTGAGTCAGAATCGTCGTAAGCCCGAAGCCGACAGAGATGAATAGACCCACCTCCGCGGTCGACACATGAAATCGTTCAGTTAGATATATCGGGGTTACGGCGCTCACGGTGCCCATTCCTAAGCCCGTGAAAAAGTTAAGGAGGAAAAAAGTGAACAGGGAACGAAAGAACGCCAAGTCGAGTCTGACTCTCGCAGAAGGCGTTTCCACTCTCTCGTTGGTACCCTGTCTTGGCGGTTTGGGGAGTAACAGACTCGGTAGCAAACACACGACATAGAGTGCGGTTGCCATATAGAAGACCGCGTTCCACCCATACGCGTTTTCCAAGATTCCGCTGAGGGTGGGGCTTATGAGGCTTCCTAACGGAAACGCGAGGTTCATGATGCTGTACACTCTCATCCGCGTCTCAACCGAGGTGTAATCCGCAACGATCGCCATTCTGGACGGCATGTACAATGCGAAGGCTATGGCGTACACGATCCCCCACGGAATTAGCTGTTCCCAGTGACTGGTAAAGGTGTAGAGTAACGGGGGGGAAATGGCGAGGGCTATGCTCGCGATGATTATGTTTCGTCTGCCATAGGTGTCGGAGATGACTCCGCTGGGAATGCGTAACAACGTGCCCGCTAACCCGGTTATCGAGATCAGGAAGCTGACTTGGAGCACCGTCGCTCCCAAACTCTGGACGTAGAGAGGCCACAGGGAGTTCGTAAGATTCATGCCGAGCGACATGACCGCGTTGATTAAAAAGAGCAGAACTAATTCTCGACGGCGTATGAATTCTCTGAGTCGCTTTGAGGTCAAGGCAGATAACGGTTATTGGAAACAAATCAACACAGTTAAAAAGGAATCGTCAAATACAATTGTGATTCTGATGACTGTGACACGTCACACGTTCGCAGAGCACAATGCCTTCTTTACAGGGGTCTGACCGTTGAGAACCTGTAAGAGATAGAAGTGACAGCATATGCTGATGTGATCTATTCAAATACTTATCATCATGACGATTTGTAAGACTTTAAACTACACTTTATAAACATATAACGTTAGAAACAGTAGGCGAAATATCAGGTTAAAGCATATGAATAAAAAAATGGACGTTACACGCTAGCTATGCCGTAGAGGGTTAGACTTTGTTTGACGACGTTTTTGTTTTTTTAAAAAGGCAGAAAAAAAACTTCAAGACAATAATTGTCAGGGATTTCTTAATTTTAACTTCAGGTAGACGTTCGCAACTTCGGGCACAAGTAGTCGGATACGAATCCATCTTTTTGAAGCGTTTGGGCGCCTCCTCGATTGAGATCGGGTTAATCAACAGCCTTATGTCGTTGATAAGCATCCTCTTCTCTGTTCCTGCGGGATGGTTGACGGATCGGGTTAAAAATATAAAGAAAATATACGTCGCGAGCTCAGGACTTGGACTTATTAACTATCTTGCAATGGCCCTAACGAGTAGCTGGCCTCTTTTCACGGTAGTTAACCTCTGGCGAACGATTACGGATCGATTGAATATGCCCGCGAAAACAATTCTAGACATCGATTCTCTCAGTAATGAAGATCGTGTGCGAGGGTTATCCCTTCACAGAACAATAACGGCCGTCGGCGGCATAGGCGGACCAATCATTGCAGCGTATATTCTTACCTCTTTCGGTGGATTGAATAACGTCGATAGCTTTCGATCTCTGTTTCTTTTCCAGTTTGTCATCAACGCCGTCGTGTTCGTCATTCTGTGGAGGCAATTGGATGACGTGATTTTTGACAGAGAGGACGATGGAGGGGGGGTTCTTCAAAGCTTTTATTCGATTTTTCAAGGTTCGTCTGCATTGAAGCTTTTTTTCGTTAAAGACGTTGTACAGAGCTTCTTTGGGTTGATGGTTCGTCCTTTTCTAGGAATCTATCAAGTAGATGTAAAACTGGTCACCGCCTTCATTATAGGGTACATGGGCGCAGGTGAGATGATCGTTGATGTCTTCCTCTCCCTACCCATGGGCGGGGTGATTTCGCGGTTTGGGCGGCGGAAAATCGCGTATATCGGTCATCTGATTGGTTTATTGGCGAGGTGCATTCTCTTCCTAACGCCAACCTCCCATCCTGAGTTCTTGATATTGTACAGTCTTCTCGGGTCTGTAGAAGGATGTATGTATCTTGGTTGGGATGCCTTCACTCACGAGGTAGTACCTCAAGAGGTGCGGGGAAAATATTTGGGGGTGCGAGCCATCGTCGTTGGGGTAATCGGAGTCATCGCGCCCCTTCTGGGAGGAGTAATCTGGGAGCTTAACCCCGATTTTCTGTGGTGGATTAACGCTCTTCAATGGGCCTTCGTGGCGTTCCCGTTAATGATCGTTCTGATGGAGAAGTATTCGAGCTAGCTGAAACGACCGTTTTCACAGTGTTTTTGTTGTCGTGAGTGGCTTCAGTTGAGTAGACTGTTAAACAGCAGCTTGAAGGTTCCATGTGTCTGGACTCGGTGCTGCACTCGGAAGCCGATGAGAATAATCGTGCCTCTGCCTTTTTTCGCTGCAATCATGGCCGCCTTCTTCGCAAGCTTTTCTTCGCCGATGAGCCAGCCGCTCTCAAGGAGGTCCCGCTCTGGATACGTGACGACGATCTCATAATCCTCATTGGATTCCGATGGAACGATGTTGAATGCAGGGCCATTCATGAAGAGGACGAGGGCCTTCTCGGGCATACCGAATGCCAAGCGGTGAGACGAATCTATTTCTGCTTTTAACATGGAACCCGGACAGAAGAACTCTTTCGGCTTCACGTCCTTCAACACGTTGTTGACGCG
>JAOZHB010000138.1 GCA_026015035.1 Candidatus Bathyarchaeota archaeon
GACAAAGACGGAGGAATCACAGGGGCAATGAAGGTGGCCCACGCCGCTGAGGGCTTCGGCATCGACATAGAGATGCATGGAGGTAGCATCGCATGCCAACATTGCATGGCCGCCATACGGAACACCAACTACTTAGAAGGCCCCGGCTTGGTTCACCCGAAGGTCGATACAGAGCCACCCGAGGAACTCTATCTAGGCGGGTACAAGGGTGGATTAGCCTCCATCGACAGTAAGGGATGCGTCAACATCACCGATGGCCCAGGCCTAGGCGTGGAATTGAACTGGGATTTCATCGAGAGGCACAGAACCAGCCAGCGGAAGTACGAGTAGGGTGTGGTTTTGAGGCTGCATTCTTGATATCCATACGGAGCGACGTATTGAAGATTGAGGGATGTGGAGTTTAGATGTTTAATCTGAGTAGGGAAGAGGCGGAGAGGGCGGTAGCCATCCATCGGAAATCTATCGTTGTGGACACTCATAACGATGCTATTGGAAACATGATGGCGAGAGCTGGATCCGGTACACGGGACTTTCGTCTGCGTCGTACCCTCGGTGAGAGGTCTTCAAAGGGACAGGTCGATATTCCCCGGATCAGGGAGGGGGGAGTTGATTGTCTGATCTTCGCTATGTGTGCCACGGGTCCGGTCTATCGTGGCCGTCGTCTTAAGGCGTATCTCCAGATGCTCGATGTGTTCCACTCGGAGGTTGAGAAAAACTCGGAGGAGATAGCCCTGGCAACCACTCATAAGGAGGTGATCGATGTGGTTGAGGGGGGAAGGATTGCGGCCCTCCTCTCTGTTGAGGGAGGTGAGGCCCTTGAAGGGGACATAGGGGTGCTGCGGATGCTCTATAAACTCGGGGTACGGGCTTTGACTCTGACTCATTTTCCCAGAAACGAGTTGGGCGATGGGTCGAGGGATGATTCAGGTTCCCGTCTAACCGCGTTCGGTGGTGAGGTGGTGGAGGAGATGAACAGGCTTGGCATGGCCATCGACGTCTCTCACCTCAACGAGCTGGGTTTCTGGGATGTGATGGAGAGGACGAAGGATCCAGTCATCGCGTCCCACTCCAACTGTAAGGCCTTATCCAGCCACCATAGAAACCTGACCGACGAGCAGATCGAGGCCTTGGCCGAGAAGGGTGGTGTAATCAACTTGAGTTATTGCGGCGGCTTCATCAAAGAGGGCATCACCCGGGAGAGCATAGGCGAGGTGAGTCTGAGTGACTGGTTGGACCACTTAGACCACGTCATTGACCTCGTAGGCCCTGAATATGTGGGACTGGGCTCAGACTTCGATGGGGGATGCGGCTTCCCCGAGATGGACGACGTAACCAAGGTACCTCAAATCACCCGAGGCTTGGTGGCACGCGGCTACCCCGATGAGGAAATTGAGAAGATCTTAGGTGGCAACAACCTGCGTGTATTCAAAGGAGTGATGAGATAACCTGATAACTAGGCCCTCCTCTTAAAGGGTAAAAAGATGGACGGTGGGCCTATAACTTTCGGGCCATGTCGAGTTCCATTGGATCCCAAGTCGTGTTCGATCATCTTGAATGGCTAAACCTGAATCCAACGCGAGGGGCATGGGGTCTGCTACGCAACTAGTTACCTTTGACAAGTGTACACCTATTATAACGCGAGTTATACATCAGCTAGCTAACCTAATATAGGATCTTTATTTTCTTAAGGAACTTATGTATGAAATAGAGGTAAAGCAAGGGATGTGTCTTGATAAAAATTGGTCTAATTATTGGTTCGTCCCTCTCAGAGGAGAGTTTGAGGCTTGCGAAGCAGCTTGGGGTCGATGAAATAGTTGGCGTGGCATCCAACATTCCACAATCCAACCCTGAAGTATGGGAGTTCATGCCTCTATTACATTTGAGGAAACGTATTGAGGATGCAGGTCTTAAGATTTCAATCATCGATTCTATCCCACCAATAGACAAGGTAAAACTTGGTTTACCTGGACGAGATAAACAAATTGAGAACTTCTGTAAGACACTGGAGAATATGGGCGCTGCGGGTATTCATAGAATTACATTCAACTTCACGCCGCTCCTTACAACGAGAACGTCTCGTACCACGCGGACAAGAGGAGGGGCTCAAGTAACCAGTTTCGATATGGACCTCGTGAAGAACGCGCCACTCACAAAGTATGGTGTAGTCACAGAGGAGAAGATGTGGGATAACTGGACCTACTTCATCAAGAAGGTTATTCCTGTTGCCGAAGAGGCGGATGTGCGTCTAGCTATTCATCCAGACGACCCGCCAGTTCCATTTCTAAGGGGTATAGCAAGGCCTTTCACGAGCTTTGAAGGGTTTAAGCGGCTTATCGAGACTGTAGACAGCGAATATAATGGGATCTCTTTCTGTATGGGTTGTTGGTCGGAGATGGGAGAAGATGTGCCTAAGGCCATACGCTACTTCGGCAAGAGGGGGAGGATAAACTTCGTTCACTTCAGAGACGTCAGAGGCACGGCTACAAAGTTCGCGGAGACCTTTCACGATGACGGTCAGATGAATATGCTCGCAAATTTAAAGGCCTTAAAAAAGGTTGACTACGATGGGCCGGTGAGGCCTGACCATCAGCCCAGAACAGAAGGTATTGAAGCCTTGCCCGAGTATTCGGGATACAGGCTGCTGGGTAAGTTTTACGGGATTGCCTATTTGAAAGGCATGATGGAAGCGGTATACGGTCAGCACTCCATTTCTCCTCTCCTTATGTGAGTAGCTTGACGAGCAGAAAACAGGAAACGGCATAAATGAATGAGCCTCAGCTGGCTTTGTATCGTCTTTCCCATTATGCTCGTCTAAAAACCAAGTAAAACGCAAAATCGGGTGACTCTCTTAAAAATGGGTTAAGGTTGTCTTGGTGTTCTTCATGAATTGACTAGCTAGTTGCTACGATGTTTTGTATATCGATTCGAAAGAGTATGAAATGGCAAAGTAAGACGCTGATGATGTTTTCTAGGAGAAGTTTTGGTAGTATTATGGTAAGGACTACCTGTGAGGGTAGAGGCATGAGATAAACATCGGTTACGTAGATGTATGGAACTTGAACGATGTATGCTGCTAGAACAGAAATCACTTGGGGTACTATTGGTTTTGTCTTCATCTCTTTTAAGTGAGTAAAGAAGAAACCTGCGAAGAAACCAAGAATTGCGTTTCCAAGCAGAATGTACGGGTTTATTGGGGAAAGTCTATAGGCCATCGAAATCGGCCCTATAAAACCGACTATGGCCCCATTCCATAAACCCATGGATAGTGCTGTGAGAATAATGGGTAATTGCATTAAATGGATGCTGGTTAAACCGATGGGAATCGCAAAGAATCCCAGAACATTAGCAAGAGCACACATGACTGCTATAAAGGCGATCTGTTTGGAGTTAATCTTGACATTCTTCCTATATCAGTTATTAAGGAATAAATTAAATCTACATCAACTTAAATTTTTGTAGGCTAGCTAGCTAAAATAATCCATTTTCGTTGATAGCTTAAAGTGGTTGTACCTTAGTCTAAAAATTCAGTTCCAGCGATTGACTATCAGAATAATCGTTTGGCTATCCATTGCTTGAGGGATTCTTTAGCAGGCATCTTTTTGCTCCAATCTGTATCCTCGTAAAACCCTTCATGACGTAAGGTTATCAGTTCTTCGAGAGAGGACGGACGGTGATCTGTAACATCTTGTTCAATTAAGTGGAGGGGGTAATTGTAGGTTGTAGGGAGCTCTTGAATTTCGTTCGTCGTCAAAGTTGAGAGGATGACCCCTGAGAGTACTGCTTGGTGCATAAAAACTCGGTAATGTTGATCCTGTTGATAGAGTCCTTGAACAGCAGGCTCTCGGTATACATTGAAGAAGGTGTCCCGCCAGTTCTGTAGGAGCCGCGTTTCTGGACGGGTAATCAGCAGACCAGTGTTGAAATATGGTCGAATCAGAGTGTTATCCACATGGGTCATCATGGGTAAAACGCGGTCTTTTGGAACCTTACAGTAATGGTAGATCAGGGTCCAGAAGGGGTCGAGGGGCTCATCAAAGCGTGAGCCTATGAGCGTGTGATGGACGGGCCTGAAGCCCAAGCTCTTATCATCTTGTAGAAGGAAGTCCTTGGGTTCTTGAAGAATAAGGGTATTAGTGTCTAACCACGCAAGGAGGTCGGTTTGGCCGCAGGCCATGGACTCCGCCAAGAAGGTACCATATATTTTCTCGATGAAGGGGAAGTCCAGGACGTTCTTGTCGATCTTGTACGGGATAAGCTTGACCTTCAGAGTACGTTACCTGTCCATGATAGCTCGAGACGGCTGCTTACCATAATCTGGTGTAAACAGCCAGATGGGAATTTGTGAGAGAGAACCGGCAAAAGAGCGGATGCTTTCAACGAGGAGCAAAGCATTTATTTCTGATGACTTTCTCGGCAACATACCTGTGGAGAAAACCATTTTATACATGTTCTCAACACCCGACTTTACTATTTTATCAAAGCATTACGATTATCTGTAAAATGAAGCATACATTTAAGAAGTTGGGTTCCTCCTGAGCTAGCCTGCTTCGCCTTTACGTCTTTCCAAACATTGGACTGAGGTGTAATTTTTTACTAGTTAATATGTTTTTTATATAAGGTGAATGAAAGATATTTGAGGATTTGAGATGTTTGCTGATTTGGCACTCTTCAATGGGAAGATCGTGACGGTTGATGCGAAGGAGTCTATTGTTGAGGCAGTGGCAGTCAAGTATGGGCGGATTCTCCATGCAGGGTCTAATGAGGATGTTAAAGCATATGTGGGGGACGATACCGAGGTCATCGACTTGAAGGGTAGAACGGTGATACCGGGATTCATTGATTCCCACTGTCATATGGCGTCGACTGGTCTTAGCAAGCTTACGACGGTGAATCTGAGTGAGGAGGCTGGGGTTAAGTCCATAGCTGATATACAAGCAAGGCTCGCTGAGAAAGCTGAAACCACCCCAAAGGGCGAGTGGATTCGTGGTACACGAGAGGACGATTCCAAACTTCAAGAGAAACGGCATCCTACGAGATGGGAACTCGATGAGGCAGCACCCACTCATCCAGTTATTGTAACGACCGTTGGCGGCCACTTCTCTATTGTTAACAGTAAAGCCTTAGAGATGGCGGGAGTTACGAAGGACACGCCTGACCCTGTGGGAGGAACATTTGAACGGGATCCAAATACCGGCGAACTTACCGGTGGAGCCCATGAGAAGGCAGTTGGACTCGTTCGTGGAGCTCGTGAAGAACCATCAAGGGAGTTGGCGTCGGAAGGAGCGAAGCAAATGCTGTTATCGTGTGCCACGGCAGGACTCACCTGTGTACACGATTCTCTTGGCGGCTCTCAAATTAGAGCCATATTGGACCTGAAAAATCGAGGGGAACTTCCTATCAGGGTAAGGATGGACGTGAGTATTGGGCTGTTCCCTGAGCTTCATAAACTTGGCATATACCGAGGATTTGGCGACGACTGGGTTAGGATAACGGGGTTAAAGTTTTTCTTTGACGGATCCATATCAGCCCGAACTGCAGCCGTCTCTGAACCATACCTACATAGAGCTGACTACTATGGCGTCATGGCTACCACAAGGAAAATAGCTCGAAAGACGATTTTAGATGCCTACGAAGCTGGTTACCGCATCGTCTCTCACGCTAATGGCGACAAGGCTATTGACATGTACCTCGACATAATGGAGGAAGCTCAAACAAAGTTTCCGAGGGACGACCCAAGGAACAGGGACATCCACTGCACCGTTGTTAACCCAAGGCTCATTACCAGGATAAAGAAACTAGGGATTCTGCCAACCATTTTTGGGCCATACCCGTACTATCATGGGGACAAGCTGATCCCGGCCTTCGGGGAGGACCGGCTGGAATGGATGTTTGCAGCCCGATCCTTCCTAGATGCAGGCGTCAAAATAGCCGCCCACTCAGACCACAGCGCTGCACCCTATCCCCCGATTATGGGCATTCATGCGCTGGTTAACAGGACAACGAAAGCCGGGAAGCCCATTGGTCAGAGTCAGAAGATATCGGTTATCGAAGCCCTTAAACTATATACAATAAATGGGGCCTACCAAGCCTTCGATGAGAAACGGCTTGGCAGCATCGAACCAGGGAAGCTTGCGGATATGGTGGTGCTTGGAGAGGACATACTAACCGTCCCCACGGAAACCATTATCGACATACCCATAGACATGACCATAATTGACGGTAAAACCGTATTCACAAGAGAAGCCAGCCAGCTCAAACACGGTCTTGCTAGAGAATGATAGATGCAATCTATAGCATAGGGAGCTGAATCGCAAGCGGTATCCGTGCCATGGCCTTCCACAGCGGGTAAGACCTTGACTGTACGCGCAGGGGACGGATCTCTCTCATTTTTCCTCGTGTAAAGGGCGATAAATTGAAAAATTTTTTCTGGGATGGAGGGTAAATTGCGGCGTATCTCTGTAAAGGCGCTTATAAACGGCCCGTTGCACCAGTAACTCACACGGTTATACTACGCATTATCTCATGTAAAATCCGCCTGAACTGCCCGAGAGCGTCCGAGGGTCAACGGGCCCAATCCGGCAATCTGGTGAACGCCGTGAGGAGACCGTGTCTCTGACAATAACTTATACTATTTAGCCAGCAGTTTACATAGGATCTTAGAAAAACCGATGCATTCTCTATGCTAACCAGCTAGCTAATCGCAGAACACTATCCTTACAGTCAACCCAATGACGACTTCGTTCAGCCCAGAGCCTAGTTAGCTCGAGTAACAACCGCATTTAACAACCATTAATTGAACAGAATCTAAGTTAGTAAATGATATATATCTTAAAACCACTAACTCAAATTATATGAGTGAAATTGTCCCTATTGGATTATTGTTAGTCAGCCTAATAATCATTATTGGATTTCTTAGCAATTATCAATTTACTAGAACTGGTATACCTGGAATTTTGATTTTAATTCTTTTAGGATTTTTGGTCGGACCTATATTTAAAATTGTCAAAACCGAAGATATTGCTGGATATGCGCCTTATTAACGCGCGCGCGGCCGTCGTTATGGCTCTACCCCGAGCCTTCAAAACAACCTCCTTGGAATCTCTGGAAAGACCTGTCATCACCGCTAACACGTAGTTCATCGGAGGCTTTCTCCCCACATATACCACGTTCGACTCTTTAGACATAGTGTGATCCTCCATTTCTGTCACCCATCCTCCCCTCCATTTCCCTCGATTGTAGTCTCTGTGATCTGATGCTTAGAATTTTCGGCTATGAGAATCTTTAAAATGGAGCTAAGGTCTTTTTGGAGGAGAGTTCTCCAGCCATGTTTAGCGTGGAAGTCGGCGTTGTCGCTGATCAACCTGACGTCACAGGAGTACTGAGTGGCTCTGAGATCGGTTCCAGCGTACATCGGACAGCGGAAATCGTTCGTTCTTCCGCTTCCACCGCATAAGGAGCATTGGATAGGAGTTTCGGAGTGGCCTTTACATTCCGCTTCCGATTGGGGGATGTGTCCACACTTGATTTGACATAGTTCGTTTACACATTCAATCACACTGGAGTACAAATTATGTTTATCAAGGGTTAAAAAGACTCTCATCGTCGTAGAGAAAAATTCAATATCATCATCTTTCATCTCCTTTTGTGCTGCGCTGGTGAATCTGTTGCCGAATAGGATGACTTTATCGAAGTCTTGTTCTTTTAAGGTCGTCTTCATTCTTCTGATTTCGTCAACGCCTATAGCATTTTCCGCTAAATTGGATTTTGCAATAATTCGCATCAAGACCACTTCATCTGAGTTGGGCTTGGAAGCCTTGATGTCTATTTTGGCTTTGCTCTTACGCAGTTTTTCAACGCTATAGTCTCGTAGCACCATCAGGAGCTCAGCTTTCTTCATAAGGACGGTGTCTGTTATATCACTCATTTTATTATTAACTTCCAGATTCTATACAAACGCTATCATTATATATATTAGAATCATATTTAAAACATAAGCTATACTTATTATGGATGGGAAGATAAAGTGTCAGAAAGCGCGCGCTCTAGTCAAGCTAGAGCTAGCTTGTGACCGATATGCTATGCCCATTAATAAAAACCTGTGAGGAATTCGAGGAAATAAGATACAGCTCTCAAAAAAGCTACAAATGCCGGCATAAGAAACTTTGGTCTAAATGCCTTATTTTAAGACTATATCCAGAGAAGTAGTTAAGGTTGCAATTAGAGTTAAAATTAAGGTTAGAGTTATTTCTTACCTGATTTCCTTCAATAAGAGCTAGGAACCGTGAAATAAAGAACGATAGTTAGATATCGTCTGATAATAAAGCTCAGTGATCTTATGGATGTTTCTCTCAACGGTGAACCAGGATCTCTTCCGTAAAACGTTTTTATGAATCCTTTTAGCTAGTTCATTATCCGCCAGCTTTTCTTGCATCTCTTCTAAGTCCTTGAAAACAAGGCCGACCCCGTGTTTCATTATGAATTTTTTCTGAGCCTCATGGGGGAATGACAGCACTGGTAAGCCGCAAGCGAGGTATTCAAAGGTCTTGTTAGGCAACGCAACATCCATGTGTGCTTTGTTCTTAGCCACGTTGAAGCCTGACCATCCGAAGTCGTACTGCGTCATCTCTCTGAATAGGTTTCTCGGGTCTAGGTGACCATGATAGTGGATGAATCCATCGCCTTCGGCAAGTTTTTGGTAGTCCTTGTTTGAGTGGTAGTCATAGATGTGGATATGCATTTCATAGCTCGCTATGTCCTTGAATATTTGTTGGAGGTCATAGTGGTCACCCTCCAGGCTTGCGAGGGTTCCCTCGTAAACGATGTGCACCTTTCTGTCCTTCTCTGAAAGCTTTTCCTTGAATGAGGTGGGCATCATGGAGTCCGATACGTAGTTGCAGAACACAACGTCTCTCTTCGACCCATACTTCTCGTTTATATATGTCCTCATCTCCTCAGTCACGTGTATTCTAGCGTCGCAATCTTCGTTTGCAACCATTTCATCCACCAACTGCTTCTCCACGTCAGCACCCGGATAGTAAGGTGTTTCTCGGAGGGAGATGGTGTCCTGGTTGCCATGGATGATCGGCACATCGTTTAAGATTAATATCGCTGAGACTGTTAGGAAGTCGGGTGCGTTTTGGCTGTGTACGAGGCTTATGTTATACTTAGACACGGCTTCTTTGATGTCTTACTCAAGATTTTTCAAGTCTAACTTTATGAATTTCTCGAAGTATTCGTCGCCGTATCCATATAGTTCTGTCAAGGTCTTGCTTGTGTAGCCGTGATAGAGACGGATTTCAGCGTTCATGCTTCTGAATCCAAGGGCGTACTTCAGACTACGGATGGCAGGCTGGGGACGCAGGAATAGGACGTTCATCATTTATCCTCATCTCTCCCTCTGACGGTTAACCACTATTCTTCTTTGAATGCTTACGATCTCCATGTTCCACCTTATTCTTCTTCGACCCAATATACCTCTTCCTCTCTTTCTTTCGCTGTTCGAAGCCTGTTCAATCGTCTTTCCAACTTCACGGCGCTTCGAAGATCCAAATTTTCTTCTACAACTTCTAACAACTCGCCTTTAAAGCCGAAGGCAAGCAAGTCATTACTTATCTTTCGTCGTTTCGTAACCTTCGTATCTGAACCCCTCGTCCCATACTAGCTAACTAAGCTGTTCAACGCGCGTGCAACATCGGCATCAATCCGTCTTTTCTCTGTAGTCGTCCAACCGTTCTAGAATCATCCTCTGCAGTTCAGGCTGCAAATCATATAGAAGCCTTACCTCACCCTTGGGAAAGAATGTTCTTATCATCAACGTTCTTTTATTGAATTCTAAGCTGGACACCGATGTCTCGGGCTTCCTCGGTAAAACGTCGCAGTGCTTTGTCCAGAACTCTTCGACGGCGGGCTTCACGATCTTATCACTTAAGTCGGAAAAGTGTACCCAACTGGTTGAATACACCTTGCCCGCAAAGGACATGGGGAAGGAGTAGTCTATGCCCTCATCATTCATGCAGCGGGTTATGGAGCTGTTAAGCACTATTCGGTTAGGTATCTCTAGTAAAGTGTAGCTCGGTGTGTATATCTTCACGTAGTTCAGATTAACCTCCTTGACCTCGCCTTCAAAGGCGCCGATCTTCACGTAGTCGTCCACCTCGAAGGGCCTGGTTATCATGATGTAGAATCCAGCGAGGAAGTTGCCCAGGGTCTGGGTCGAAGCGAAGCTAAGAGGAAATACGGAAAGGGCAGCCGACCATGTCGCAGATGCGGCTCATACGGCCCCATTATTCGAAGCTACGGCATAAACATGTGTCGTCAGTGCTTCAGGGAAAACGCCGAGGCCCTTGGATTCAAGAAGTATTCCTAAGAAGGAGGATAAACTATGCCCATCTCGGATATAGAGAAGAGGGATCTGGCGAGACGCCACAGGCTCTATTACATGATATGTATGAAGTGTGGTGCTAGGAATCCTTGGAAGGCAACTAAGTGTCGTAAATGCCGTGGAAATAATCTGAGGGAGAAACACAGGGACCTAACTAGCGTATAGGCTGAGTAAAGAGGAGAAGGAGATGCATGTACGACTTCATAATCTTTGTCCTTCTCTCTATAATCGGTTGCATAGTGGTATTCAGTTTTAAGAACAATAATGAAGACTGAGGAGGTGAAACAGTATGCCAACACATGACTCCTTAGCACGCTCGCTGCATTACACCGATTGTCCTTCAATATACATTTGAACTAAAAGTTATCATATTTTCAGCAAGGAAAAATAATGCATCCTCTTGTATACTTGTGTTTATCTAGTGATGAACAATCGAATTGAAAACGTTTGTGGATTTGGCTTATAAAACATCTCTTCCCGTATATTATACGCTTTGAATCAACCGTAAAGTGGTATTATGAACCAAAATGACAAAAAAAGCGTGTTGAAGGCTATAAGTTGGAGAATAATTGCAACATCGATAACCATGTTTTTAGCCTATTCTTTAACGGGTCGATTAGATTTAATGACGGGTATAGGAATAGGAGACGTTGTTCTAAAAATGATTTTTTACTTCCTTCATGAAAAAGCATGGAACAAAATGTATTTTCATAAATTAGCTAGTTTCCTCTCTAATAGCTAGCTAGCTTGAGGAAGTCCAGCGATACTGTTTAAGATTATTTCAGCCCGTTTAGGATGGCGATTCTCGCGTTCCCGAGCATCAATGTGGGCTACCGCGCTTTGGAAGAAGGCCTTTAAGTACGTATCTGTTTACGACTCTTTCCCGAATCCCCTTGTATCTCGTTAATGCTGTAACTAATCAGGTTGTTAGCCAGGATACCAGATGGGAGAGACTTTCACCCGCCCTATCTGGGTGTGGAGGAAGCTTTCGATGTCTTCCACTAAAATAGGGATGTCCTTGTTGTCTAGGCCTCTTATCGGGATCTTCGTCTTATGTAGCATATCTCCCTCGGCGTAATCGGTGAACACATAGCCGTCAAATCCATGATAGAATATGAGTTTCAAGCCCCAAGGCGGTCTACAGGTTGGATGGGGATCCCTAGAATAGAAGATGGTCGGGGGTTTGAGCTTTAAAGCGAGTTTTTTATACTTCTCCCACTTCAGTACGCGATAAACAGCCATCTTTGTTCCCTTACTCCGTCGATTGTCCTTTTGCTTCCACTTTGTTTTCGCAGTCGAAGCAGTACTCGACGTCTCGGTCTGTGGAGAACCGTTTTCCACAGCCTCGACATACGGTCCTGTGAAGTAATGACTTCTTGGTTGTTGAGCTGAGAGTTGTTTCTTTTGACGGGAAAATTATAGCGTCCTTCGGACATAAACTGGCACAGGCCGAGCAGCCAGAAATGCAGTTCAAAGGATTAACGACAAAGGCCTTATCGTCTCTGATTTCCAGAACCGCGTTAGGACAATACGCTACGCACTTATACGCTTCCTTGCAGCCGTCACATTTATCGGAATATATCGTGGGAAACCACGGTTCTTTTGACATGGTCAAACTCCCTTTTTAGATTCTGCTAACCCGATACTCTTAGATAGCTTCTGAAAGCGACTTACGGAGCCTAATCGCTCTTGGTTTCATCCTTCGGTTTTGCCCTTCCCTTTCCGTCTCTCGGCCTCGACCTTTCTCTTCAACACCTCGAAATATCCGGTGGCGTCAAGTAGGTTCTCCCGGTCTACGTCGAAATCCGCTACTTCCATCTTGACGAACCACCCCCTTTCATAGGGGTCTTGATTCGCGAGTTCAGGCTTCTCTAGAAGCTCCTCGTTCACCTCTTTGACGACTCCATTCACTGGTGATATCAGATCGAGCATAATTTTGACCGCCTCGAAGGATCCCGCTTCGTCGAACTGCTCAACTACTGTGCCTGGCTCGGGTAACTCGACGTAGATGATGTCGCTGGCCATGTTTTGTAGGAAGTCGGTGATGCCCACCGTCGCCCTGCTCCCATCCAGCTTTACCCAGCAATCATTCTCATTGTAGAAACGGTCTCTTGGAACCCGGAAGGTCCACTTATCCACTTTAAATTCAAAGGGTTTTTCGGTCAACCCGATTACTCCCCTTCTTTGGTAAGTCGGTCAACTATGAATGCGATCTCATCGGCAACCCTTTCGACTAGTTTTTCGCCGCTAGATCCTATGTTTGACGCCGCCTCCGGTATAAGATCGTGCTTCTGAGCGCTGACGGGAAGTAGCACTCTTCCCCTGACTTTGCCGCCGTTCTTGACGATGAGTTTGGTTGCACATCGTTCTGCGCAGCCGTCCACCGCGATAATTGGAAGCCTTTTTATCCTTTCAGAGTGGGGTGCGACCCCCGTCAAGGCTGGTGGAAGACAGACTAACTCCGTCTTCTCTGGCCTGAGAACCTCTACGACCCTGAAGACGCTGGCACGGGCCACAGAGCCAAGAGCCTTATCCATTCCTGCGCACGCCACAACAGCTATCTTCTCCTCTCTCATGATTCGCTCCGCCTCGCACTCCCTTCCTGACCTAAGACTTCGTCCACCTTTCTCGCGATCTCTTCGGCCACTGTTTCCGCTAACTCTATTTCCTCATCGCTCAGTTCGTCTCTCGACTTCGGATTAAGGTTCGGATGTTTTTTCAGGATGTCTGTGACTACGATGGTTGCGGCAGGTTTACCACTATACTTTTGAGTCCCGATTTCAGCGCATCGTTTTTCGCAGCCATCCACGGTTATCGTCGGGAAGACGCGGGCAAATGCACGCTCATCTTCGCTTCCAGCCAAGAAGAGGGGAAGACAGATCGTAACCGTTTCCTCGGCCCTCAGTTTCTCCAATACAAGGCGTGTGGCTATTCGAGAGATGGTGCCTTCGGGAAGCTCCTCGCCACTGCAGGAGATTATGCCCACTTTCTTCGTTGCCATGCCCATTATCGCTCATCTACCCTTATTTTATCAATATTCGTCGCCGCCTCATCGGCTAGGAGGCTTGCCAGTTTCTCTCCCGCGGCGTTTAACTTGATAACACCCTCCGGCTTCAATCCCCTATGCATGCGTAGTACGTCAGTGACCAGTAGACTCCGTACCAGTCTGCCTTGTGCCGCTTCGATGTTTTTTGTTGCGCACTGGGCAGGACAGCCATCGATTGACATGCAGGGGTTCTCGCGTACCATCTTCAACGTCTCCTCATCCCCCACAGTGAGTAACGCTAAACACGTGGTTCTGGCGCAGTCT
>JAOZHB010000005.1 GCA_026015035.1 Candidatus Bathyarchaeota archaeon
CTAGGGATAATGCGTAGCGCGCGCGCTAAAAGAAGAGAGGGATCCAAAAAAGGTTTCAATTACTCACAATCTCTGAGTAACTCCACCTCCAATCCCTAAAACGTATAGAGGGCATTCAATCTGAAGCCCTTTGAAAAGGGTTATACGGTCCTTCAGGCTATAGAGTGTTGGAGGACTGTTAAAGCTTGAATGATGCTGTTAGGAGGGTGCACTTCAACGCCGTCGTCTTTGACACCCATTGTGATACCCTGAAGTGTTTGAGCCCGTATTTCACCAGCTTCCGCGACTCCATGTGGTCAGACCGCTCCAGTACTGGCTTGGGTGGACGCTCGGATGTTGGGCATGTTGATATCCCCCGGCTGAAGGAAGGGGGAGTTAATTGTCAGGTATTCGCTATCTCTTCACTCCGTGAACGGAATCCCCCATATGCCCTGCGTACAGCCTTGCACATGGTGGACATCTTTTACTCCGAGTGTCTCAAGAATGAGGATTCGATGACTCCAGCAGCCACTCACCAAGATATCCTGAAAGCCCTCGATCAGGGGAAGACAGCTGCGCTGCTGTCCATTGAGGGAGCCGATGTCATAGAAGGGGACCTTGGAGTTCTCAGAGTCTTCTATCGACTGGGAATCAGGATGGTGGGGTTAGTGCATTCCTTAAGGAACCAGCTTGCGGATGGCGTGACCGACCTCCGCACCGGTGGAGGTTTATCCGAGTTCGGAGTAGAAGTCGTCGAAGAATTAAATCGCCTCGGAGTCCTCATAGATGTCTCCCACCTCAGCGACGCTGGTTTCTGGGACCTCACAGAAGTCACTACCAAGCCGATAATGGCTTCCCACTCAAATAGTAGAGCCATCTGTGGTCATGCAAGAAACCTGACTGACGACCAGATACGAGCGTTAGCAGATCGAGGGGGCGTGATTGGAATAAACTTCTCCCCAAACTTCATCCATCCGACGAAAGCGGATGTAGCACGCGTCGTCGACCACATCGATCACATTGTGGAATTGGTGGGAGCTGACTATGTGGGGTTGGGTTCTGACTTCGACGGAATTCGAGGGACGCCCATAGGATTGGAGGACGCGTCCAAGATGCCGAATATCACTCTGGAACTCGTCCATCGAGGGTACTCGGAGGGAGATATTCGTAAGATCCTAGGCGAAAACCACCTCAGAGTGTTTAAGGACGTAGTCGGATAGGTTAACGTAGAGCGTAAGAGGACAGCCTACCCCATAAACCAAATTGCTTAAGGCGGAGGGATGTGGTCGTAACTAGATAAGTTGACTGCCCCTCGATAACCAGACATGTAAACACGAAATATGTGGTTTACTTCGTTATTCACTCCAAAAGGTCTTGAAATTCCGGGTGTTTACTAAAGAACATCGCAGCGTAGCTGCACAGAGGTCTTATCTTCAACTTCCTTATTTTCGCATATTCGACCACTTTTCTAGTTAACTCCTTAGCTAGTCCCCTACCTCGAAACTTCTCTGGAGTATAGGTTAATTCGATGATCAAGACATCGCCGTCTAGGGAGTACCTGAGAAAAGATTTCACCCCATAATCAAGAGTGATAAAGAAGAGCCCAGGAGTATGCACAACTTCCCATTCCATAAAGACCCTCTCACAACTAGAAAGCTTGAATCTTTGTCTTCATCAACTCTACCACTTTTTCAAGCTCATTCCTAGCTAGCTATAGACTCGAGAATTCTCCGCTCGGTTACGATACCCATTATTTTGTCCTCTTGAGTTACTGCTAATCGTCGAATATTGTTATCACGCATGAGTTTCAGTGCATCTGTTAATGATGTGTCGTTCCCAACGACAGTGATTGGTGACGACATAATCTCTCGCGCAACCTTTGTATCGGGATCTTCACTGGTTGTCAGCTCCCACTCTAAGATATTCCTTTCAGTGATTATCCCCATAGGTTTGTCAGCATCCGCGACGATAACCGCACCGATGTTGAAGGTAACCATTTTTTGAATGATACTTCGAATGGTTTCAGATTGTAGAGATATGACGGGAGGAGACCTCATAGCCGATGTTACTTTACCACCGAGGCTTCTGCCATACTCCGTCATGTTCCACGCTCGCTCATGCAGAAAATAGAAGAGTGGCTTCAATACAACATCGCCTATCCCGAACCCTGCCATCTGTTCCCATTGACCTGTGAAATAATACACTAAAAACATGCCCGTTGATGTCGCTATTACTCTCCAACTAATCGCTTTTAACCAGCTTCGTTTAAATTCCTCATGCATACAGGTTCACCTGATCTTTAACCATATAATTTATTTAGATAAAAATTTAATCCCAAAAACAAGAAAACCAAACACGTGCGAAAGATCTTAATGTCATTCAAATTAATCGGATAGCTATCAGGCATAATAACCTCAGCGATAGACCTTTTCCACCAGGGCCAAATGAATCATACCTTCCTATTTTCTATGCTTCGTAAAAAAGGTGCATTAATTAATTAGCCTTTAAAACGATCCAACTTATTTTTTCACATAGTTAGCAAATAGTAAAGGCATCGTGTCCGTAAGATGTTGTTAGCTTATTCTGAGACTCTTATGAAACTCTTCTGAGAATATTACTCTAACGTAATCGAATAGTTCCCCAGGTCGCAGGGTCAATTCGGTGCTTCTCAATATAAGCGTCTGACAGCGTGATACCGATGCCCGGCTCGTCAGGAACATCGAAGTACTGCGGGTCATAGGTGTAGCCACCTACCAGCATGTCTTTCAGAACGGGAGCCAGCTGACTGTGGTACTCACACATCAGCAGATTGGAGCAGGTAGCCCCCACGTGAGCCCCAGCGGCCAACGTCACTGGACTGTTGTACTCGTGAGGACAAACGGTCACATAGTAAGCATCGGCCATGGAGAAGATTTTCTTCATCTCTGTGACTCCGCCTACATGAGCGATGTCTGGCTGGATAATTCGGCACGCACGTGCCTCGAGGAGGCTCCTGAAGTCATGTCTCGTGAATAAGCGTTCGCCCGTAGCGACGGGAATGGGCGTACTCAATTGAACCTCCCGGGTCTCCTGCACGTTCTCCGGGGGCACAGGCTCCTCGATCCAGAAGGGGTTGAAGGGCTCCACTGCCTTAGCAATTTTAATGGCAGACGCGACATTGAATCGCGCATGCATTTCCACCATAATCCTGAAGCTCGCACTTGCCTCTCGGATTTGCCGGATGATGTCAACGGCGTAGTGGAGGGCTTCATAGGAGATCTCGCGGTTGAACCCTAGTTCGCGGGGAAAGGGATCGAGCTTTCCAGCGATGATTCCTTCCGACACCAGCCTCTTAGTCAGCTCCGTGAAACCAGTCACTTGTTTCCCTTCATCAAACATCTCCCGTCGTTGCCTCCCCAGAGAGTCCCAAGGATGATGGTAGATGGGAATGCGAGGGTTAACCTTTCCACCGAGAAGGGCATAAACAGGAAGACCCGTCTTCTTACCCACAAGGTCCCATAAAGCCGTATCAATGGCGCTGATTGCTGCTTGATTGACGCCACTGCGGGTAAACTCCGCCGCGCGATACATCGCGACCCACAGCCGTTCTATGTCCCACGCCGCCTCTCCGACTATCTTATTCCCAAAGTAATTGATGGCAGCGCATACCGGCACTGGTGTACCGATGCCCTCGCCGACGCCGATAAGGCCCTCCTTGGTTGTTACCCGAGCAAAGGTCCAAGCGGTTGATCGAGGCTCTGTGGGGACATGGAGTGTGAAGGCCTCCACTGATGCAATTTTGAGCCCCTGCCCTGCCTTGAATTGCTCCTTAGCGTCTTCACGCTTCTTACTTGACATTCCCATTCATCACCCTTCTACCCAGTTACACCCTTATGTAACATTATTACTAACTGGTTAATAAAAAATATTGGATGACTCTCAGGACAGTTAACTAAATGGTTCTTCCTTCTTTTTTAATCTAGTTCCATCAAAACATATTTCACTTAGTTTTCGTGACTCTATGTGTGATGTATATGAAGTGCCTAGCCATCCAATCAAGCCCCAACCTTAACGGATTAACTTCAAGTCTCGCGCAAGCGGTCTTAAACGGCGTTAAGACTGAAGGAGGAGTCACAGAATTGATTCACCTAAATAAATTCAATGTAAAGCCATGTATCGCCTGTGAAAATGGGTGGGGCCTCTGTAGAGAAAAAAACCGTTGTGTCCAGGATGATGATTTCGAAGCTATCAGGAAGCAAATCACCGACGCAGATGTGGTCGTATTCGCCACTCCCGTTTACTGGCACGATCTCAGTGAATCAGCAAAGCGGTTTTTAGATCGCCTTCGTCGTTGCGAGTCTTTTGCGTTTAAAACGTTTACCGGGAAGAAGATCATCGGAATAACCTCTGCAGGCGGGAGCGGTCGAGGAGCGGTTCGAGCCCTCTATAATCTTGAAGAGTACCTTCGACGGCTTGGATTCGAGATCTTTGACCTCATCTCTGTAACACGGTTCTCCAAGGATCACAAGCTTAGTATGTTGGAAGAAGCGGGGAGACGCTTGGTAAGAGAATGAGATAAGAGATACCACTCGTCCCTTCTTTTTTTATTTAACAAATGAAAATCGAATAGTCAAGGTCTACGTCAGCTGGCTAGCTAGTTATCGAGGGCTTTAAACAAGGTTTTTGAATCGAACTTCGTTGAATATAACACGGAGCATTGTCCTATGTGGTAGTTTCTCTGCTGACTAGTATTCACCGTACTTCTTAACGGAGTCGATCATGGCTCTAACGTTTTCGGGTTTTGCTTCATTTGTCAATCCAGTACTTGACGTAAGGATGAAGCCACCTCCTTCCCCACAAGTTTTAATGAGGTTCCTACAATACTCTTCCACCTCTTGGGGAGACGCAGTCTGCAGCAATCCGTGGGGAACGCCGCCCATGATACACGTATGACCGCCTAGAACGGCCTTTACTTTTGCAAGATCGGTGAAGGCAAAGCGTGCAACAGTCTTTCCTTTTGGTAGGTCGAGGAGATACTGCAAGCGTTGAGCCCAGTCCCCTTCATAAAAGGGAATATGGACCAAGCCCATCCCTGTTAGGGACACTATGAGTTTTTTCAAGGTTGGCCAGTAGAAGGTTTCAAATTGCTTGAGAGACATGAAGCCATCTGATCCTCTGTGAAGGGCGGTGCCCACGCGTTTGGGGTTACCTCTTTTGCTTTGAAGAGTTATAACACCTGACGCCAACGAGCGGGAGAAGATCATCTCACACGCTTGAAGGAGCTTATTGGGGTTTCAATACATGTCAAGCATGGCCCCTCTCATGCCCCTCAAATGGTCTGAAATTACGTCAAAAGGAGCGGGAGCACTCCCATGGGTCAGTGGGGGGTACCCGAGGTCAGCCATGTCTTCACCAAAGGTTCTCGAAGCTTGGCGATACTGCTCTTGTTCTTGTCCCGCTCTGAACAGAGCCTCAAACGCCTTGATAACCTCCGGTTTACCGAAAGGAGTTGCCCGAGACGGCAGTCTCGATGCACCCCATAACGACTGGAGTGGAGGAAGCTGAGAAAAGGGTGCTAAAGTCGCCCATACTCGGGGCAGATAGCGTCGCAAGGTAAAATCACCGGGATCGGAAAGGAACAAGTCGTACTCGTCTGCTTTGAGGGACTCACCCTCAATATACTGATGCATAGAATTGGCTTCAAGGCCATCGCCTGCTCATCGATATAGCTTGGGACCTAGGGACTTGAGAGCGAGTGCTGAACCACCCGCCCCCGCTGAATACAGATCCGGCTCTAAATCCACGATCGTCTTCTTCGCTGCCTCCCACCAAATGTCGTAATCCGAATAAGAATCCGCAACAGTCAACCCACCCACATACCTGGCGGGGAAGTAATTCATCGTAAGAACGACGGGTACTCTGTCCGGCTTTCTCAACGATTTGACGTCTCTCAACCGCTTCTCTCGTGCCTCATAAAGCTCTTCGGGGGACTTGCCTGTCATCATCTTCGCCTCCTCTCTTAATCACCATTATCTCTATTCAGGGAATTTAAGAGTTAATATGCATTTAATGCGTTAGCTAGCTACCTCAACAACTAACAGTTGAAAATTACCACTTTCTCTGACGTGCCTGAGTGATAACGGATTCGATAAACGATGTCTTGGCGTCCGTGTAGCCAACACGATCAGAACCATACTTTACAGCCAGTTCCTTCTTCAACGCGTAATACTGCTGAACTGTATCAGGATGAGTACGAAGGAAATCACGAAAATGGAGATGTCTCTTCCAATGATCGCTCATAAACTGTACCAAGTGCAGGTGGATGTAGTACGTTGGTTCTCTCTGACAGGGCTTTCCCAAGCAGTAGTACCATTCTGGGTTCTCAGGCTCAGGCGTCACATCTTTGTAGTCATCTTGTAACAGAGAAACGCACACGTCTGCATCAGAAGATTGACAGACGCCTGCCATAATATCGAGGATGGGTTTCCCTCCCAAACTGGGTACAGCAGTGCTGCCAATGTGTTCAATAGCCATGACCTTATGCCCGATAACCTCACTGATTCTGCGTTTTTCCTCTTCGTACAGAATTGGCCATCGGGGATCATAATCTACAATCCTGACAGGACGTGACACTTCGTTTTTCTCCTGAGTGAGTTAAGCACAGTCTTAATTTATCGGGGATTAATGATTTGAATATGTCTCTTTTTTCATCATTATTTATGTCACCTATATAAGAGTCAGAAAAAGGGGGGAAAGGGTATATTGGACAGTGCTGTCAGATCTCCTCATGGCTTCCAACGTATATGCTTGAGAACGCCTCTACCCTATTTTGTGGAATCCAAATTGAATCTAGAAACAAAGAGTTAGGTGGCCAATTATATTAACGGATAAACATTTCTTCCCAACGATAGTCAAGCTCGTGTACTAAAAGACATTAGAAGACAAGTTAGCATGTGAAGAAATGTCGGGGAATCTCCCCGTTTAGATACCCTTCCATGCATTGTTATATAGAAATTGTTATATTTCGTTCAGTATAGACGAATTCTGTGTTGTTTGCGATGTCTCTTAACGAAGAATTTGATTATGAAGGGCGGGTCCGTAGAGCGAGAGACCTGATGCAAAAGTATGATGTAGACTGCCTCTACCTCGTTCCTGGAAGAAATCAAAGGTACTTCAGTGGCTATACTGGCTGGGGTGGTTGGCCGACGAGGCTGGGTTCCTACCTTCTTCCCCTTGAAGGCGACCCGGTTAGGGTAACGATTCCGATGTACGTGGGCTTTATCATGGGTACTCCTCGCCAGGTGTTGGGGAAGACATTCTATCTCTACACTGATGGTGATGAGGCCACGGCGAAAAAGCAGGTAAGGCAGGCTCTAAAGGACTTGAAGGTGGAGCGAGGAACCATCGGCGTCGAGGAAGAGATGAGGCACACAGACTACCTCCTCCTGAACGATGTAGCTCCGGAAGCAACGATCAAGAACGTGTCTCAAATCCTCTTAGACCCCTTACGGATGATAAAAGACAAACAGGAAATCGCCAAGATACGTAAATCAGCTCAAATCTGTGACCATTTCTTTAAAACTGCTACCGAAGTCATCGGTGAAGGATCCCTCCTCAACGAAGTACGGCTCGAACTCGCGAAGTGCATTGCCGAGGCTGGAGCCGACTCGAGCAGAATACCACGATTGACTGATGTTTCCCGAAGGGTTCGTAAAGGCGACGTCTTTGACGTTGAACCGGGTATAACGATAGATGGGTACTACGCTGAGGCCTCAAGAACCTTCTTTGTAGGCGAGGCTACGGAAAAAGAACAAATTATCTGGAAGGTGTGTATGAAGGCGTATGACGAGATTGAAAGTCTCATCCGTCCAGGCGTCACAATGCACCAACTCGATGTAACCTTTAAAAAGTCTATGCGAGAAGGCTTGAGAGAAGTCATATCAAACTTCAAGTCAACAAGGAGGCTGGGACATGGAGTTGGCTTAGTTGGAGGCCATGAAATTCCTCTAGTCCAAGAATTCAACATGATGAAGGCTGCCCCAGGCATGGTCTTCGCTATCGATGCTGGCCCTGGCCCAGGCGCCATCAAGAAGCAGGATTGCAGCGGGTTTGGCCATGGATCCGTCGCCAGCGGAATCACCTCCACTATACTAATCACTGAGAATGGATTTAAGAGGCTCGATACATTTACCCATGACATGATAATTCTGTAAGATGGAAGATAGCAAGCTACTCACTCTTGAGTTAGCTAGCTTTATTTAGCAGTCATCATTCAAATATCTTAGCCGACTGTTAATGGCAGAAGGGAGATTACTCATAATGGATGCTTTAGAAGCGATACGAAGGAGAAGAAGTGTCAGGGAGTATACTGGTGAATCAATCCCCAGGAAAGATCTGGAGAGAATTGTGGACGCTGGAAGGCTTGCAGCGTCAGGAAGTAACCAACAACCTTGGGATTTCATCGTCATTACCGACCGTGCCACGATTAAACAACTTAAAACTGCGGCTCACTGGATGGAAAAGGCTGGAGCAATTATAGCCGTGGTGATGAACCCTTCTTCACGGTGGTGGGTCGAGGATGGTGCTGCAGCTATTGAGAACATGTTAATTGCCTGCACAGCCTTGGGATACGGCTCCTGTTGGCTGGAAGGGTACACCCTTCCCCGGGAGGAAGAGTTTAAAAATTTACTGGGTATTCCAAAAGCCAAGAGATTGCTTACGCTTGTTCCTGTTGGTGTACCAGTAGAATGGCCCACGAAGGAGAAGAAACCCTTAGTTGAAGTACTCCATTGGGAAAGATACTAGGAGCACACGCGCTATACTGTAAAATATTTTATCCACGGGGAGTATGAATAAGACGTTTTTTTAAACCCGATTTTCTGATAGAACTCGTTCCTCGAACCCATAAACGAGCGTGTCACGCCATATTGGATCATACGCCTGAACCCTTCAAACATCACAGCGCGGGCTAGTCCCATACGCCGATACTCAACATGAGTTCCAACAGGCTCAAAATTGCCATACTTGTTCTTTACATCGATCCAGACAGTGCAGAACGATGCATAATCACCGTTAGGCGCAACTACATACAAGTCTAAGTCTTTTCGATAATCCGGTGCCTCCTGCATTATCTTAAATGCAGATGCTGGCGACCAGGCTGAAGGGCCATAGTTGGAACCAAACGCTATAGCTTTTACCTTACGTCTCTTTTCAACGTCATCTTCGTCGAGAACGCTTTTTATTCTAAAACCCTTTGGGAGCAGTAACTCTGGTATATCACCAATGACGTAATTAAGGATCGGTGTACCCAGCGTAAGTTTTCTATATCCTCTGGCAGCGGCGATATCCTTCAACTGCTCGTTATCATCATAGATATAAAGCTTCACATACCCGACGTTCCCAACTTTATCCGCCAGATATTTTTCAATGTACGTCACCATCTCATCATAGAGAAAAGTGTAATCTGGGTGAATCTGAATGAAGGCCTCTCCTGCCTCTTCGTTTTCAGAGTGAACAACACCGACAATGTCACCATCCGTATTCTCCCATATGCCGATTGTCTTTTCCCAGAGCGGTAGTTCATCCCGATTGTTATGACGCGAGTTAGTTGGGACACTAAAGTACCGGTTGTTATGAAACGAGTGAACAGGCACAACAAAGTACCGGAGGAAATTCCAGCGGTCCAACATCCAGTTAAACGGTCTATAATACAGTGAAAAGGTATCCACAAGGAAATCACGAATACGCAAGAAGTCCTGTTCTGGTTTGTATTCCCGAAATGTCACTTTCATTGTTGCCTCCTCTTTGAGGTTATTATAACAATATTACCAAAATATGTCCATGTTTTAATCCCTTACTCGTATTACTCTCACTCTACAACCTAGTCAGCTACTTCTAACTACTAACACTAAAAAGCATTCTCGGAATCCATTTATTTCTTTCAGTCCTCAGAAACTTTGCTAAGCTTTGTTGTTAGCGAAGTTGGGCTAGCTAGCTCAGGCTATGCCAGATGTCTTCTATTTGTTTAAGAGGGGTGGTGGATAGGGGGCCTTTAGCTACGTATTCAGCAGCCTGTTCCAACTGTTCTAGCTCTGAGAAGCCGACTAATGCAGTTGAGACTGCTGAGTTGCTGATGGCGAAGCGGATAGCAGCTTCGACTAAGTTTCCAGTGTAGCCTTGTTCGACTAGAAACCGGAACATCTGCGCGCGAGTTACGTCTTGAGCGTATTCAGTGCTTGTGGCTATTGGCGAAACCGTTTTAGCTGCATTTGGATGCCGTTGAATGGTTCCGCTTAACGCACCCCCTGCTAGAACCCGTATCGCGATGATGCCCATACCGTGTTTAGACGCTTGGGTGATGAGTTGACTGTAGTCTTGGAACGGAAAGCTCTGAGGAACTGTCTGACCAGCACTCGGATTGAGTAGGTTGTAACACATCTGGATGCTGTGGGCTCCTGTTGCTTCAACAGCGTTGTGTAGTGCCTTGGTCTCCCCTAGACCGTTTATTCCGTAAAACTTGACTTTACCTTGCTCTTGGAGGAACTGAAAAGCTTGCGTCACTGGCTCCAGATCCTTCAGTCCTACGGTATTCCGATCAGGATCTCGGTGCAGACTTATGGGATTGTGCAAGTGTATTATATCGACGCAGTCTAACCGTAAACGCTTCAAGCTAGCGTCGACGGATTCCAGCACGGCGTCTCGGATGTGTCCCATGTCTGAAGTGGATAACCTGACTTTGGTGCCAACGAGGACCTCAGCCCCTAGTTCCTGTAACGCTGCGCCTAGATTTGACTCCGAAGTTCCATCCCCGTAAATACTGGCTGTGTCAAAGTAGTTGACCCCCAACTCGATAGCTCGCTCAACTGTGTGCACCATCTCACGCCAATCACCTCGAACCAGTAACCCGCCGACACTCCCGCATCCAAATCCCAGCTCCGACACGCGAAGGCCAGTCCGACCAAAAGATCTGTACTTCATAGAAATCACCTTGAAGAGAATGCTGTTACATTGTTTAACGTAACAGTGGTGAGTACGTTAAGAGGGTTTCGATTAGCTAGCGAGGTACATATTTCGAAGAAATACGTCTCTGGGAATCGCCTGAAACTAACTCTCACAGTTATCATCGTTGTCTCCTCAATGCAAAGTTCCTAAAGGCATAAAAGCTTCATTATCCGTGTTTGACTAACTACGGGAATTTGAATCTCCTTCGAGCTTCCATAATCTAGTGTTTAATAGAGCTAGCTAGCCAAATATTAAAAAAAGAAAAAAGGATGGGTCAAACCTGAAATGCTGATGTGGAGTGACCCACTGAGTCTTCGTAATACAGTGCTACCGTTTTATAGTACTCTTTTTACTTATCTACCGAGAGCCTCTTTGAGCTTTTTACCGTACTCCATACACCAACTTCGTATCATACCTGTATCAGAGCCGATGCAGAAGTCGCGGATCCCACGATCGAGGAAGTATTGCCATTGGTCAGGACGGCTCCGCTCAACCCTGGGACGGACGCCTGCGTCGATAGCCATCTGGTGAGCCTTATCCATGTCAGCGTTAATCTTCTCCCTTAAATCTGCTCGATTGAAGGGTTGACCTGGAGTTCTAAGGCTGAGACTGTAGTCCATTGGACCAAACTGAAGCATATCAATGCCATCTATGGCTAGGACGTCTTCCAATTCGTCCATCAGAGTCTTTTTCTCAAGCATTATCGCGATAACGATGTTATCCGTGACTTCAACCCAATCGCCCCTTCGAATACCCCGGGTGCTTATCCAGCCGTTGGTACCTACTGGAGGAAGTCTCACGGCCTTAACACAGTCCTTAGCTTCCTCGGCCGTCATTATGTCTGCAAAGAGGATACCGTTAAATCCTGCGGCTATGGCTCTCTGAGCAAAAAAGTCCTTAGGGTTCCTGTCTATCTTTATCATTGTAGAGGTGTTTGTGAGCTCTGCTGCTCTGCACATATTATCTAAGTCATAGAGAGTCCAAGGACCATACTGCGCTGTGTGCTCAATGTAATCAAATTGTCCTGTACTACCGACCAGTTCCCAGAGGTGTGGCAATGGGCTTGACATATGGGTTCCCATAGTTGGTTTGTTTTGATTTAAAAGTTCTCTTAACTTATTTTCCATGTAACCACCGATACCAGACTATATCCTATTTTAGAATTTAAGTATTTTCTAAATAAATATTGATAACTAGGTAGACTGATTGAGGAGGTGAGATGAGTGTCAGGACGAGTGTTTAAACACTGTGATGTACTAGCAAGTCGTAAATAGTTAGCTATGTAGCATTATTTGAGACTATAGTTCGATCCAAGGTATCTGGCACTGTCCTCAATACGGGGATAGCGATTAAGACTTCCAATAGGATTGGTAGGAGAAGAACTTCAACCATCAAGCCTTGTTGCCACATGAACCCGCCAAGTATGGAAACGGGAAAACTGAGAATGTTGAAAAACCCTAAAATCCCAAGCCATCTACCCCGTTTCTCCTCCGGAACCATCTCAAAGTTCATTGTGATGAAGGGAATAAAACTGACTCCGCTCAAACCACCTCCACCACCCGCAACGCCAATATAACCTAAAATTCCGACTACGATCAGATACTCCACACGAGGAGCAAAAACCAGTAACAGAGTGCCCAGATACGCAAAGGGACGGAAAAGGTAAAACGTCCGTTTCCGACCGATCTTATCCGCCAACCTACCTGCGGGAATTTGTAAGAGAATCGACACAAGCATTCCAACGGTACCCATGATCCCGAGTAGGTAGGGATCTGCCCCCTTTTCATTTACGATCCAGAGGGGTGTAAACGGCAGCGACAATCTCATGCCTGCATTTCGAAGGATCATTACGATCACCCATCTCTTCAACCACTTCTCCCCTTTGAACACATCCCGGAAATCTTGAATAAATCCCCCTCCCTCCTCAGCAGCTTTAGCTGCCCTCTTCACAGAGGTTTGTGTCGGGGTTTTCAGCCATAGAGCTATGGCCAGAAAGACAAACGATCCAAGAACTAGTTGTATGAAGTACAGAGGTCGAATGCCTGCTGCATTCATTCCCCCAAAATGCGTTATGATTAATGCTGCTATCATCGACGTAAAGATGCGGGGTATCGCCCAGAGTGTTCGGGACAGGGACATGACCATCGACCTTTGCTCCGGCTTCGAATAATTGATGAAGAGCACGTCAACATAAGGCATGACCATACGCATACAAGCCCCCGAAAGCAGGATCGCGGGTATCAGAGTCCACCATGTATCAGCGAAGCCGTAGATCGCTGAGACTACGGCGGTGAGAGCCAGTCCAATCAGGATGACTTTCTTCACACCGTATTTGTCTGCGATCCACCCGCTTGGAACGGAGATTATAGAACTGGCTGCTAAGCCGACACTTTCCAAGGATCCCAATTCAATTGGTGTCGCACCCAAGGAAGTAGCGTAGAGTTGATTATATTGCGTGGGAAGGCTTCGATGCCACGTATGTATCCCGAGGAACACGAAGAGGACTTTTATTCGCCTATCCAGTTCCTTGAAAAACCTGAACACAGCGTCAAACAAAAATGATTTACCTCCTCACTCTAACTCCATAGCCTTCGGCGATACACTAAGAACAAGCACATATTAATGGATTTTCCGTGGACCCTTGACCGACTAAGCAGGTTCACCTTCATATTAGGATAAAGCTTCGATGTATAGGGTTGTCACCTCCAGCCACAACGATAATAACATGATCCTTAACCAGTCCAGATGTTACCAAAATAACAGACTATACCCTAAAACAAAGGAAGACTACACGTATGCTTCTCCATCAATAAATGTGTTGCATGTGTCAACTTGCTGGCAGGTAACGTTTAATCTAGTGTCGTTTGTTTATCAGGGTTTGTTTATCAAGGTTACACTGAGGTCATTGATACTGATGCTTTTCGATATCACTATCCCGCTCTTTAGATTCCAGAGGGGTATTGTAGCGTTGTGCCGTTTCAGCTCCTCCCTGATGTCGATTCCAGCGCTTTCTGCTTCTTTGATTGTTTCGCCGTCGACGATGCCACCGCCTAGGCAGGGGATGCCGATTCCTTCTTCTACGAATTGGGTACCCGGTCCGTCGGTTCCATCAGAGTCAGCGGCCACCATCACGATTCTCTCGCTTCCACCTATCCTTTGGGCTGCCGAGAGGATGAATTCCTGATTCCGACCTCCAATCCCTTTCTCTTGACCAACTGTGACGAGGAGTTCACCACTTGTGAATAATGCACACGGTGGTTTGAGGGGTTGATCGGTCATCTCGATGGTCCGAGCAATCGTGGCTACGACAATGCCCACTTGACTTGCTTCACCTCGCAGACCCTGAGCAAGTATGACTGGTGTGTAACCAAGCTCCTCAGCCTTCTTCATGGCAGCAGGAATCATTCCCATGTGTCGAGGCATCACGCCAAAGATGCGGAAATCCATCTTTTCGAATGCTTTCGCTTTGACGGTTTCATATTTAGGGTCGGCGGCTTTAAGATGCTTCCTTACAGAGGGGGGGACAGCGTTCCACGCATCCCACTTTTTAAGGTTGTTAACGGCGAGTTGGAATGTTGTGAAGTCGGGTAGAGTGTGAAGCCAGAGATTGCGGTTCATTAACTGTCTGAAATTACCTGGTGGGATGGCTATGATGTGGATCATTTTTGCTGGGTAGATGTGTTGGGTAATCCGTCCTCCCTTCATCATGTCGAGGTGGTTTCGGATGGGGTTGAGGTCTCCAGTTGGGGCTCCTCGCTCTATTTGCATGATGTACGTCGTTTCCCTTACGTCCTCGATGCTTACGCTGGGGACAGGCATAGTCAGCAGCGAGGAGACACCGTTGCCTGCGATGGTGAAAACCAAGTCGTTCTCCGTTAAACCGTCAGTCATTTCCAGAATTCTCTCGCAGCCACGAACGCAGTCTTCGTCTGGTACCGGATGCGATCCCAGGGTAACCCCGATCCTCTTGAGGATGACGTCATGGCTTTTCTTATCAATCACGTGTCCACCCGTGAGCACGTCTCCCAAGACGTCTTCGATGGCTTTCACCACCCTCTGACACCCTTTTCCCGCACCAAAAACGTAGATGTTCCCTATTTTTGAAAGGTCATACACTTCATCCCCCGTTCGAGGAGTTCCAACGGGCTCGTAGGCCGTGTTGCCTATGACCAAGTTTTCGTTCTCGAGACGAAGGAGTTTTCGAGTGTTCTCATACGGGTCTGCGGCCTCCAACCCCGCTTCAAGGATTCCTAGAACCGCTTTCCGCCCATCGATATTGCCGTGAGAAACTAAGGTTTCAAAATTTTGTATCCTCAAACGCACCACGCAACCTCTTGGCATATAATTAAGGTTGAACAATATTTAAAATCGGGAATTAGTTAAAAATTTTTAGTTTCTAGTAGCTGAATTCTGCTGGAGAACCGTAGACTCACCTAGATGAGATAGAATCTCGAAATGAAAGGTCGAGTGCGGACGGAAGGGTAGGTCACATCTCTTCTGAGCGAACTCTCTCCTGAGGTTTACGCCACTCATCCAGTTTATTGGATCTGTGTCATCAATCCAATATTTTGGAGGTCTTCGCTTAGCCTCGTTTCACCAGATTATAGATGGCGTCTGAATACTTGGTTTTCAGATATGTCGTGAAACTTTCGTAGCTCAGATAATAAAAGTATTTGCTATTTCTCTTTTCACCCATGATAAGTCTTATGGAACGCAGTTTCGTGATAAGAAAGCGAAGATATCGCTCATTGAAGTCAGTCGCATCGAGAAGCTGATCAAGAGTTAGCTGTCTCTTTCCCATTACATTTAACACGTTCACGATCTTGTCTTTAGTTCCAGGGTCGTTTGTGACCAATCCCGCAACGTCGTTTAGTCCCATTGCATTCACAGAATGTAATGATACATCATAAGCATGTAAGTCTTTCGCCAATATTTTCTAGACCTGCCATGATTACGTTTTAAAAATGTAATGGATGAAAGAGAGGGGATTCTTTAACCAAATACATGGGAAAAGCCCTGTTCTATATAAATAAAAAGCTAGGTAAAAAAAGAATACGCATACTGCGTATTCGTCCATACAGAGGTGCATTCAGAGTAATCATGAAGTTCCCCACCTCTCAAAAAAAGGTGTGGCAGAGTTTCAGCCGTTTCGACTACGTTGAAAAAATAAGTTTTATTAGGAAGACCGCAGTTCAACAACTAACGTCTTGTTTGAGGTGATAATGAATGAAGGAACAAGTCGAAGAAATTATCCAACAAATTCGTCCCCATCTCCAAGCTGACGGGGGAAACATTGAGCTCATTGATGTAACAGACGGAGTTGTCAAGGTCAAATTGACGGGAGCCTGTGCTGGCTGCCCCATGTCCAAAATGACCCTTCAATGGGGCGTAGAACGTACCCTGAAGCAGAAAATACCGGGGATTGTGCGGGTAGAAGCTGTGTAACATTCACTTGGTATAGCAAATTTCATTTACGAGCATTTTTCTTCTGGATTATTTTCGAATTTCTGTGTTTGACAAGTGACGGGTAGAGTCCATCATAACATTGCATTTATGGACGGATAAACCGTCTAGATACGAAAAGAGAGAGAGCCTCACGGTTTCGATGGGAGTTCCTCGAGGGGCTGAACGGAACCAAACGTAAGCCTTGGTCTTGCATTGGGCTTAGCCCAATAGATAGCGTTGCTAATAACCTTCAAGACGTTTACGTTATGATAGATTGGGTACGTCTCATGCCCTGGACGGAAGTAAAAGATTTTTCCCATGCCACGATAGAAGCAGCAGCCACTTCGGAAGACCTCACCACCCTGGAACCAACTGATGAAGACGAGTTCGTCTGGTGGCGGAATGTCGTAAAACTCACCATACATTTCTGTTTGTTCAATCTCGAAGTAGTCGTCGACTTCTTTTGCGATGGGGTGTCCAGGGCTTACAACCCACAGCCGTTCCTTCTCACCAGCATCCCTCGACTTCACGTGGCAGGTGGTTCCCATAAGGCGACAGAAGATCTTTGAGGATGCCCCAGCCGAGTGGAGAACAATTAACCCCATTCCTTCGTAAAGGATCTTCTTGTATATCTTCTCTACAATCTCGTCCTTCACTTCATCATGGGCAACGTGGGCCCACCAGATGAGAACATCGGTGTTATTAAGTACGTTGTCGTTTAGTCCATGTTCCGGTTCGTCGAGTGTCGCTGTTTTAATTTCAAGCTCTGGCAGAGTCTTCAAGTGTTTTGCGATGGCTCCATGGATCCCCTGTGGGTATATCTTGGTGATATCAGGGTTCGTCCTCTCATCTCGGTATTCATTCCAAACGGTCACTCGGATTTTACCTTCCATGATCTTCAACTCTCTCTCCGCAAACACTTTCCTAATTTATAACTCATGAACTGGATGTATATCTGCTTCTGCTAACTAACTATCCAGACAGGACTGTCGAGAAACATGTCGACTTATAACCAACAGCATTGATGACTTTCCTGACCCTCCATCGACCTTCCGACTCTCTGAGAGAACCTCGAACACATCAGGACGAACCTTCACGCCGCATACAGCGACGAAATCGATGGCATGTACCTTAACATCACTCACCAACTACCACAGCCAGAAATGCTACACATACAGGACTCCACCACTGTCAGAGGGAAATCCGTTTCTATCGCTACATCAACAGTGTTCCCACCCTTTTTCAGGATACATAGTCCAACTCCTGCAACTTGTAGATGGAACGCCGTGACCCTTCCGTTCTTTGAAGTGGCCTTAAAATCAGGTAGAAAAAGTGCTTTAAGGTTCCCAGATAATGCTTTACAGTAATTCATACATATAGCAAGCTGGAGTAGCGATAGATAAATGACATAATAGGTTAACGAGCCGGCTCTTCTATTTTCTGACATTTGACTAGGAATGGTGGTTCTCTCTTGTATCCAATAGTTGGACTGGGTCTAGGATACAATTCACGTATTCTATTCCGCAGCTCCATGTCCCTCTCTGTGAATGGTTCGAGCTTTCCCTGGAAGAGAACGGCTCTGAATGGGGAAAGCCTAGTGGTTAGGGTGTCAGCTTTGGCTCTTACTCTTTCCCTCTCACTGAAGGGGAATTCGTCCACGTCGAAAAACCCTTTTTCAGGCATGTAGATCTCCTCAACACTGAATTTTGTTTTTAGCTCCCTCGCAACCTCCTTTAAGTCAATGCCTTTGAACCACCTGAACCTAACATAGTAATATGGTTTCATAGGTCCGCTTTCATTAATCTTTGAGAACAAGTTCCTAACATGTTGAAGCACTGAATTGAAAACCCTAAGAGGATTAAAGGCTATATTATCAGACCTCAATTAATTGACACCATACCAAGTATTTGACATCTTTTATTATAATATGTTGGTCAACGACTATACCAAAATAAGAACATCGTTAAGCCGCGTGGTAATTAAGGTAACTAGCCGACATACACATCAAAGTTAGCTACTGGAAGGTGCAAAGCGAATTGCTGGCTTCCTCTTTTAGAGTAAAGCTAGCTAGCTACACTCCCATAATGCATGTTTTAAGACTTGAACTCTAGGCATCCTTATCTTTCTGGAGCCACCAATAACGTCCTCATCATCCATAAACCGTCTCTTCCGTGTTTTTTCACCTCTACGAACTGCCGCATTTCAAGTCTAAACACGAAAATAAACCCTAAACAGGCTATCTATGAAGAAAAACATTATAACATATCGCAACAGATAAGTCAAAGAGGAACTACGTCTGTAAAAGCTACGAGTTTAACCTCTTCCCAGTCAGCTAGCTATCAAGATAGTTCATCAATTTAACACTTCATTGATGCTTGAACATCCTTTTTTTGCAAGGGAGCTGGGTTTTTAAACGTAAGGTGAAAACAAAGTTCTTGGACCAATCATGCCTCTTCAATAGTTAGCTAGCTAAGGTATCTCTTCAGCAATCCTCCAAGGCCTCCTCCTATAAGGAATACCAAGAACATCCAGGACTCTGGTAGCATGCCTGAAGGGTAGAAGAAGAGCTTGTAAATAAGAAACATTAGATAGGAGAATGCTCCCGTGTAGGTGCCTGTTCTAACGTAGCGACTGGTGACCCTGCCCGCCACTAAGAACCCTGCAATCAAAGTACTAACGACTAGGAGGATAAATGCTAGGATAGATAGGATGGACAGTGAGTAATTAAAGAATTGCATGCTGTGGACTAAAGATTCGAGATCAGGGTCAACGAAAGAGAGGATTATAAAGAGCAGAAAGGTGGGGGCGTTGGCTATAGATGCCCCTTGTACGTACTCTATGATCTTTGGATGTTCCTTAAACATTTTCTGCGACACAAAGTACCTCTAATTCTCTCTCAAAGGACGACTGGGGGATATCCTAAATTTGTCCTGTCCCGAGTCTTTCTATGTAGCCAATCGGCTTACTCCTCTATGATCTCTGTGTTAGCCCTCGGGATCGTTACTTGGCTGCCTTCATCCAAGTTGACCACCATTACTCTGACGTAAGATTCTGACTCCATTTGTTGGAGCTCCACCGGTAGACTGTGTATGGTTCCGATGGCGCCGAAGTAAGGTTGGCGAATGATCCTAACACGTGTTCCGGGGTACATACCATCCGCCAAGACGTCCTCCTCATCCATCTTAAGACCTGCTTCGCTGGTTTCCATCAGGGGTACTATGACTTCAGGTCTGATAACCCCCGCCCTGATCTGGGTGGCTCCATTTATAGAGGCAAGCATCCCCTCCAGATCTTTGAGGAGGTTATAGGTGCGACTGGCCATGGTCATCTTGCCAAAGCCCTCCGTAATGATGCAGGTTAAACCAATGTCCTCGTTCCCGGTAATAGCCACTCCCATCTCGTATTCCAAGTAGCTTGTCAACTCTCCGCTGTCTATCCCCCCGGTTATGATCCCTCTAACCCCCGCATCCTCCGCTTTCTTCAGAACCTCGGCTGTTACCAAGGAGCCTCCCATGAGAACCTTCCCAGCACAGTCTTCCCCGATCACATTGGGTGTCAGAACCTCGTCCGGAGAAGCGACAGTCTTCAACTCGCCGTGCCTTTCACCACCGATACCGAGAATTCCCTGGAAGAAGGCAGCAGGAGTTTCTATGACAACACCCAGCTTGGGGATGACTTCAACGACTTTTCCCGAAATGTATGAACTTAGGTTTACTGGGCGAGGGAGGCCTTGTATAGCAACCATGCCTGTCACCGTGGAGATGAGTTCTATGGTACCCGAAACCTCCGATTTATACTCGGTTTTAAACAGTCCGAAGAAGGCTTTGGACACTGCTAGTAATTCCCCCTCCTTCACAGTATCACCTTCCTTCTTGAGCATAACTTTCGGTAATTCGTAGGGTTCGACTCCCACGTTGTAGAACAAAGGAACCATGGTAACGTCCCCAGGCACGTAGGTTCGGGCCACCACGGTATCGTAGGATACATGGCTCCCCTCCGTAACCAGGACATCACCAGACACCGGTAAGACCCTGGTCTTCCTCACGAGCATGGTCCTCTTGACCTTCAGACCCGGCGAGTAGGCGTACGACACCTAATCAGCCTCCTCGACAGACTTTTCCAGGACTCGTTTGGGATAGAGGTTTAGGGCCGTAAACCACTTCATCAGTAGGCTCCTCATGGTCTTCTTATCATCGGGAAAGACCAGAGGCCTCCCTCGGGCGTCGATGATGATCCCTGCCTCTCCTCCCTCGATCTTGGTCGTCATAGCTTTACCCATCCCTTCTCCCACATCACATCTCCTGTTGGGGATTATCTTAGCCTCAGCAATCTCACCCGTTGGAAGTGGGATCCGCAGGATGTCGCCAAGGGTTAGACTCTCAGTCCTGACGTTCCCTTCGGGCATGGTTAACTCCACTTCCAGCAGCTCCTCACTTTCATTATCTGGGACTCCCCTTGGGGCGATGCATGTGCCCAACCGAACGAGACAGTCCTTGTCGAAGATCTCCATGGCTGCTGTAGGGTGAACCGTTGAGAGGACGCCGAGGTGGGGCATCATGAAGACACTGTCCTGGACTAACCTAGTCACGCCCTCGGGCTGGAAACCGTCCATCAGTATCAGGGCGCTCTGGACCCTCCTGGGCGCGTGAGAGAGGAGACCTCCGGTCCCACCGATCATGCTAACCTTGAGCATGTCTATATACGTGTACATTCCTTCCACTTTTCGATCAAATACGTCATCAAGGCTTGCAGCTGGTCGAACGCCACGTAGACCTCTGGCAAGGAATTTGTGGTGTTCAAAACCAAGTCTCAAAGCCTCCCTTGCGACGGCGTGCTCTATCACGAGCTCATCTAGGGTTTGGGGTATGGTTGTCGGGCGGATCATCTTGTCGAATAGTATATTGGCGAAAGCGCTCCTATCAACGTCGAAGGGTATCCAACGGAGGATGTTCTCTATACCCGTCTCCTTCAGGACGTTGCAGATACTGTAGCTCATCCCTAGGTTGGCACTCACTGTCCTGACGAACTTTCCATCGAAGATTGAGTATACATTGGTAGTAGCCCCGCCGAGGCCTACTCCGATCACGTTGATGCGGTACATCCTCGCGCACGTTCGGAACATCGTCCCCTCTCCCATGGGTGTGGGCATAATGGGAACTTCCGTCCACTTCATCAGCTTGTCGTATCCAGGCGCGTGGGACATGACGTGCTCCATGAAGAGTCGTTGGATCGCGTCCCTCGCGGGATCTGTGTTCTCAAGGTTCACCCTGGGGCGTAAGTTGTCGACGATGTCCAGGGCAAACTTTCCTTCTAGGGTTTTTTCAATAATGTCCCTCGCGTTTTTGTTGCCCGCGTAGATGACGGGAAGGCTGAAAGCCTCCCCGAACCTGGCCTTGGGCTCAGCGATCCTGAGGATCTCCGCTGTTGAGACCACAAGATTAACTGCCCCCCCATCTGTGCCGCCAGCCATCAAGAGCATGTCTGGCCTCAGAAAGCGAACCCTTTGAACCTTCTGGTACAATGGTTGGGAGTCGTCCACAGTGATGATGCCCATTACGATGGCCCCTCCGCCTAGAGCAGCCCTCTCCGCGCTCTCTGCTGTTATGGATTTAGTGACTCCGAAGACCATCATCTGCAGCCCACCGCCTGCGCTGCTCGTTGTAACGTAGAGGTCGCATCCCTCCTCCCCCCTGGATTTCCTGATCTCTATCATCTCAGTCGTCGAGAGAAGCCTTATGCCGGATAGCTCCTCTACCTCCCTAACCGCGTTGCGGACACCCATAGTGACATCCTCGTAGGGCGCCTCAACTGTGGTTGGCGCTTCCCCGGTGCACACGAACCTGTACTCATCACCAATTTTCCTAAACAACCGAGCCTTCGTAGTTGTGCTCCCGCAGTCCGTCGCTAGAATAATTTCCATCTTTTCAGGATCCAACATGAGAAACCCTTCACACACAATTTTTTGTTAAATAATTTGATACCAATATATAAATAGCTTGTATAGATTATTCGGCTTATATACCAGGATCCCAGAAGCTGGTCCTCTTCGCGTCTTGTTCGTCCTTTAGCTCAGCAAGCCTATCCGTGATGCGTTTAACGTTCTCCTTCTTGTTGAGAAAGGCTGCGTACTCGGTAGCATTCAACCCGAGGAACTCTATGAGCGGGGCCGCTGGAAGTATGGTGGTTTGAACGAGTAGCCTAGATACAGGGTAGAGCATCTGGGAGACGATTAGTGAGGGGAGTACAAAACCATGCTTTGTGACGGACTCAATTATCTTCTCGATGATCTCGTCTTCCCGTTCCGGCGATATTTCTAAAGAAGGTAGTTCGAAGCCGAAGAAATCCTTTATTTTATCTAACTTTGATTTATTCGACATAGATCAATAATGGGTTTCAATCATCTATTAAGAGTTTCCCTCCAAGTAAAAGCTAGCTAATTTTTAAGCAGTAAATATAAGCTAACCTTAAATTGAAAGCGTCTCAACACCATTAAAGCTAGCTAATTTTTAGGCAGTAAATGTAATCACAAGTGTTATATAGCGAGTAAAACGAATTAAGTAAGAAAAAGGAGTTGCTAGAAAAGTTGAGTTTTGTAGCAGAGGGAAAAGCGGCGGAACTGGTGATATTTCTGATTGCTCTTGTTGCTGCGTTATATTACTTGTGGCGAGCCTTGCAGGGAAAAGCTCTGGAAATGCGCGAAATGCAGCAGTACACAGCCCTTGGCGAAGGAATCGACCGAGCCGTTGAAGAGGGACAACCCGTCATCTGCACAATAGGGGGATACGCATACCTATCTGGCCTGTACGCGCCAATGGCGATAGCCGGCTTAAATGTCATGCGTTATGTGGTAACAGAGACGATTACAAGGGGGGCGGAAGTTCGCCTTCCTGTCGGCAGACAACCAGAGCAGCATGCCCTAATTGACGGGATCTACAGAGAGGCTACCGTGGCAGCTGGGAGACCGGAGGCCTACAACAGGGAACACGTGCAGTTCTTCGGGAGTAACGTGCAGTACGAGGCAGGCATAGCAGGATGGATACAGAGAGACGGCTGCTCAATGTACGTGATGGTCGGCGCTTGTGGTGGTGGAATCGACACAGTCCCACTGCACTGGGCATACGATGCAGGTGCGCTGAAGGTAGGCGGAACCGCAAGATGGCCCCACCAAGGAACATTCACCATGCTTAACGACTACCCGTTGCACATGGACGACATATACGGCCTCGGAGCACTATGCTCCCAAGATCCAGTTGTGATGAGCGTACACGGAGGGGCTGACACAGTAAAGTTTGCATTGGCTGCAATTGTCTTTATAGGCGTCTTTCTCCAATTAGCTGGTCTACCGGTAATAGACTGGCTGGCACTATAGGATGTGGGGTTGATGACAACAGTCGAAAGAGGAATAACCAAAAGTACTTACCAAAGGACCATCCCGACCTTCCTCGTTTCAATCCTAGCGGGGATACTTATCATCCACTACTTCGTTCCCGCGTCAGACGCATTTAACGCGGTTCACGCAGAGATTACGCAGTGGGGCACGATCCTAACGGCTGTCGCATTCATATATGGCTACATGAGCATATTGATGATTCATGCACGTAGACTAATATTGAGAAGGGCTCCTAGAAGAGAGATGTTTGGCAGTGTCGTCCTTTTCGCTAGTTTCTTGTGTATAATGGCGATCTTCTTCTTCGTGCCTGAGGGTATAGAAAGCGGCTTCTCGGGGACTTGGCAATTTTACCTTCTTGGTTTCAGTACTACTGCTGTGGGGATTGACTGGGCTTTCCACCCATTCGCAAGTGTTCGCATGTTCAGAGTGACTTCAATCGAGGCTGCTGTGATGTTCTTCTCCTGGCTGATTGCCTGCTTGAGCGTCTTGCCTGCTTGGACTGTTTGGGTTCCGTTTATCGGAACTGCTGGAGACTGGATTGGACAGATACCCATGACGGCTACTATGCGCGCGGCTTTAGCCTGCACGGCGGTCAGCTCAATTGTGTTGGCTGTACGAGCCCTTGTCGGTAAGGAACCTGGTCTGATTGAGGTGGAGGCGGTTTAGATGGCAACATTTGAAAGTTTCCTCAAAACGGTAACTCTCAGAAGACTGGCGGCCGTGTTGTTCGTGCTAACCCTGATTCTCGTCTTTCAACCACTGTTCCTCCCCCTAAGAATCACCTACCAAACGCAGGACTTCTATGACATGATAGAAGCACAACAGCCGGGCGATATAGTAGTGATCTCCGCAGAAGTGGGACCTGGGACTTTGAAGGGCATGGACAGGGACTGGTGGATCACACTGACGCAGCACCTATATGAAAGGAATGTTAAAATCGTCTTCCACCCGACCAGTCCTAGCTGGCCAGGAGCCTTGGCGCCGATGCGTTTAATCCTCAAATTAGACGACTGGGGGACGTATGGTGAAGACTACGTATTTCTACCCTACTCCGCAGGAGAGGAGGTGGCCTGGGCTGCCTTCGCAGCTGATGTCCACGGATTTTTCGCGGCGGACGCGTATGGAACGCCCCTTTCTCAGATTCCCATAATGGATGATATCAGAACCATGGCAGATGTCGACTTAGCCATTGTGAGATACGGTATATTCACCTGGGGAGAGATGTTCTTCCGGCAATGGTCCGCAAAGTACGGAGTTGACACGTTAGGAATGGCCGCGTTTTCAACGTTAGCCAGCTGGTATGGGAGCAAGGCGGAAGGCGGGCTTGTGCAGGGGAACCTAGACTTAAGTCGTGGCTGGGCTGAGTACGAGTACTTGAGGAAATATCCAGGGGAGCACTTCATAATCTTAGACGTGAGGAATGTCACAACGACCATAACGATCGCCTTGGTGATAGCCGGAAACATATCATACTGGGTAATGAGGAGCAGAGAAGGAGAAGGAGGCTGAGTGATAGATGGAAGCTTATGAAATAGTCATAATGTTGATCGCTGTGGTATTCGCTATGATGGGCACCAGCATACTCTTCCTTGGATACAACATAGCCTTCAATTTCATCGAACACTTCATAATCGGAGGATCTGGCGCCGTAGCCCTGATTGGCTATATGCGTTCACTGGACAAGAGCGCTTTCCAGTACATAGCGGGTGGTAGACTGCTGCTTATCGTGCCGGTGGTCATCGGCCTCCTCGTCTTCACGAGGTGGACAAAGTTTCGATGGTTGGCGCGTTATCCGACCTCAATTTTGATCGGTATTGGCGTGGGCCTAATAGCTGGTTTAGCCATCCAATCGCAGATCATAAACATGGCCAGCATGACCATGATTAACCTGGCCACACTTAGCCCAGATCCGGTATCCGCGATTATCATGGTAATAGGCGTAGTCACGGTGCTGACATACTTCCTGTACTCGCGCACATACTCCTATCAGTTCCACCAGGGCAGACTAGCTATCATATCAAGAATCGGCCGCATCTTCCTTATGTGTGCAGCTGGTTTCCTATGGAGCAGAATCTTCATCAACGAAGCTATAGACCCTCTCGTGTCCAGAAACATCGTATGGTTCAGAAGAACTGTCCAAGAACTACAGCTATTCTTCGGCATCTAAACGCAACCCATATCCCTACATTTCCCCTTTTTTTATTTTTTCGCTAATAAGAGAGTAGTGTTGTTAACCTATTTTTTTGTATAAATATTAACCCGGTTAGCTAGCTAAATCAAAAATGCTGATTATGCGATAGGCTTATATAAATTAACACACATAAAAACTCGAAACATAGATTGAGAAAGATGATGAAATAAACATGGCTAAAATAAAAGTCTATTACCCAACTTTCCCGGTGCCAGAATCCCAGCGAGCACTCAGAGTGAAAGCTGACGCAGCAATGGAGAAACTGAAAGAAATCGCAGATGTAGACACCTCACCTCGCCCGACAACCAAGGAAGCGTGGAACGAGAAACTTAAAGACGTCAACGCGGTCTCCAGCGGCGGTGTTCCACGAGACTGGACGTGGGATGAAATCCTGGATGCAGCTCCAAAACTTAGGCTGATCCAAACCGCGTCAGTGGGATACAACCAAATAGACGTCGACGCATGCACCAAGAGAGGTGTACTAGTCTGCAATGTCCCTGAGGACATGTCGGAGGCGGTAGCACAGCACGCAGTCGCCTTGATCCTGGATCTCTCAAAAAAAGTAACCCAAGTCGATCGAGCGATTAGAAAGAACAGAACTTGGGGACGTGACACTGACCGGGTCGGCTTCGAGTTGTGGGGTAAAACCCTGGGCATGATAGGATTGGGAAACATCGGCGGACGAATCGCCATGAAGCTTCGCGAAGCCTTCAACATGCGAGTGATTACCTACGACCCCTTCCTCGTACCCTCAGGAGCCCAACGGTACGGAGCCACCCTCGTCGACTTACCAACCCTACTCAAGGAATCCGACGTCATCAATGTAAGTGTGCTGCTGACCCAGACCGGTCCACATCCGACATACCACCTGCTGAGCACCAAAGAATTCGACATGATGAAGAAAACCGCAGTCCTGGTAAACACGGCTAGGGGCGCAGTGATCGACGAACCCGCGATGATCGAAGCCCTCAAAGAAGGCAAGATCGCTGCAGCAGGATTGGATGTCTTCGAGACAGAGCCCATAACCTCCGATAATCCACTCCTAGACCTGGACAACGTCGTCCTGACAGCCCACCAATCCTCATCCACCAAAGAAGCCCGCATCAGAACCCCAGTGAGCGCCATCGAGAACATCATGAGGCTCGCACGGGGCGAGAGACCCTATTACATCAGAAACCCAGCCGCACTATACGCGAAGAA
>JAOZHB010000013.1 GCA_026015035.1 Candidatus Bathyarchaeota archaeon
CGTCAATCTTCGTTGATGTAACGGTGTATGGAAACACAGAAAATTGTTGTTTCCTCGGTTATCTCACGTACGTTCTAGCACGGTCGTTGCGATGTCCTCTCCCAACTCGGTGCATTTCTTCAGTTCATCCTCATTGGGGACCCATTGGGCTGTCAAGGATGGTGCTACGATCTCAATACCTGCATTTCCCAGTTTTGACTCGATCGTCTTAACGGCTCCGCCACCCCATCCGTAGGAGCCGAAGACTGCTGCAACCTTACTTCTCGGTTTCAGGCCTGCTAACTCTTCAAGAAAGGGCGCTATGGTCGGTATAATCCCGTTGTTAATGGTGGAGGAGCCGATGACGATTCCTTTGGCTTCAAGAAGTTCTTTTAGGATGTCTCCTCGATCTGAAAATGGGAGCCTGAACAGCATTGCTTCCACCCCCTTATTGCTGATGCCTTCGACAATGGCTTTAGCCATCTTCTCCGTGCTACCCCACATCGTATCATAAACCACGAGGACCCTTCTTTTCGCCTCGCCTCTAGCCCATTTGAGGTAGGATTCAACGATCTTCATCGGGTTACCCCGCCAGATAATGCCGTGGCTTGGGGCGATCATGTCGATCCGCAAGCCCAGTTTCTGGATTTCCTCGATTTTCCTTACCACGAGTTGACTGAAGGGCCACAGGATGTTAGCGTAGTACTTCGCCGCCTCATCCATCAGAACGTTCTCATCAACTTCATCGTCGAATCTTTTAGACGTTGCCAAGTGTTGTCCGAATGCGTCGTTGGGTAACAGAAGTGCTTCTTCTTCTATGTATGTGAACATGCTGTCAGGCCAGTGAAGCATGGGCGCCTGAATGAATTGCAGTCGTATCTCACCCAGGTTGATTTCGTCGCCTGTCGCGACCTTTTGAAACTTCCAGTTGCCGAAATAATGTTTCTGCAATCCCCTTTGACACTGGACCGTGCCCACGATCGTGGCGTGAGGTGCTACTTTCAGCAGTTCAGAGATAGCGCCTGAATGGTCGGTCTCCACGTGGTTCGCCACGACGTAGTCAATCGTGGAGGGGTCAATGACCTCCCTGATCTTTTCGATCATCTCTCCCGCGAAAGGACCATACACGGTATCGATCAAGGCCGTTTTTTCGTCAACGATGAGATAAGCGTTGTACGTGGCCCCACGATGGGTTGAATACGTGAAACCATGAAAGTGCCTTCTGTTCCAATCGACGGCTCCAACCCAGAAGACGTTTTTAAGGACTTCGACGGACCTCATAATGTGTTACACCTAAGGCAATATCTATTCTGCGGTCATATTAAGCTTCTCGAATCGTGTGGAACCTCCCTCTTTGAGGAGTAAGTGATGAAGGGACACACGCGAAAGTATGTGGACTCATAATCCAGTTTATGGTATCGACTGCTTCACCAATTACCTACAGTCTTACGAGTCATCCACAACCTGTAACAAGGAACTTCGGTCCTGCTTACATATTTCTGTGATCGACTTACTGAAGGAAACTAAGTAGCTCTAATTTGAAGTCACAGGAAATCGCAGATGAGTTTCGACGAGGTAGATAAAACAACGGGTACACTAACCATGAACAGTCGATTTTCACGCATTCGTGCTCAATTCTATCATCGGGCGTTAGAGGACTGTACTTTTTTCTAGGCATTCTTTGTGTTGGTGAAGGATCTTCTCCACCTCTTCTCTGAGTTGATTCTTTGGTCGATATCCCACAATTTCACCAACCGTCCTGCCTTTACAAAAGAACTTCATGGTGGGGGTGCTCATAACTCCGTATTGGATGGCTACCTGCCGGTTTTCACGATTCTCTAAGACGTTGAGTTTCACAAACTTAGCCCGCTCCGCGTATTCTGTTGAAACTGCTTCTAGGACGGGGTTTAGCTCTAGACACCAGCTACAGCGTTCATGCCAAAAATCGACGATAACGGGAATCTCGCATTCCAACACTTCCTTCTCCCACGTTTCAGCGGTTACATTCATGACGTTAGGAGACGCCATTCTTCCTCCCCCTCGATATACGACTCTTCAAGAAAAATATTACGCGGGACGGCTTTTATCGTTTACTCCTGTATGTCGCTGACGCCTCGTTTTCTCTCAACACCAAACAGGTTTACTATAGATTCTTCCTAGTTTGAGCGTGGATAACCAGCCTCTTGATCGTCAAGCTTTAAAGGACGTCGTTGCTGATATGAGTCATAAACGGTTTACATTTAGGGCTAGACATCATGCTTTTATCCTTGATCTGAGTTAAACCATAAATCTTAGGATCGAGCGAATGGGAGAGGTGCCAAAGTTGAGAAATCCCGATACGTTTGACGTGATTATAATCGGTTCAGGGCCCGCAGGATTAACTGCTGCCATCTATGCCAGTAGAGCGAGGTTAGAGACGTTGCTAATCACTGGAAGCCCTTGGGGCGGGCAGCTCATGTTTACAGCGGTGGTCGAGAATTTTCCCGGGTTCGCAGAAGGCGTGTTGGGACCCCACCTCATGAAGAACATGCAACAGCAGGCCAGGCGCTTTGGCGCTGAAATCCTTTTTGAAGACGTAACGGAGGTTGATTTATCCACTGACCCCTTCATGATACACAGTGGTGACCGAACATTGAGGGGACGATCGGTAATAATTGCAACGGGGAGTTCGCCGAAGTGGTTGGGTCTAGACTCCGAGGCACGCCTTCGGGGACGAGGAGTTGCTACCTGTGCCACTTGCGACGCCCCCCTATTCATGGACAAGAAGACAGCTGTTGTGGGCGGTGGAGACGAAGCGGTAGAGGAAGCTCTTGCCCTCGCCGAGTTCGCTGAGAAGGTGACGGTCATACATCGGAGGGGGTCGTTGAGGGCGACAAAGATTCTGCAAGAAAGAGCGTTTCAAAATGATAAAATACGCTTTCTTTGGGACACTATGATTCAGGAGTTTTTAGGTGTAGAAAAGGTGGAAGGACTACGTCTTCAAAACGTAAAGACTGGTAAAGAATTCGAACTGGCGGTTGACGGAGTCTTCATCGCAGTCGGTTATAAACCGAACACGGACCTCTTTAAGGGAAAACTAGAGTTGGACGCGAATGGCTACGTCGTAGTACATGACGAGACGAAAACGAGTGTAGAGGGGGTCTTCGTTGCGGGAGATGCAAAGGACCCAAGGTATCGACAAGTCGTTACAGCAGCAGGAGATGGCTGCAAAGCGGCCCTCGACGCAGAGAGGTACCTTAGGAGATTACAATAGTAAAAAAAGAGAAGCTATATTTTTCATCTGTTTAGACAGAATCCCGACTGAAAATGGAAGCCTAACAAAGTAGAAAGGACGTTGGGGGCTTCTCGCTGTTCAGGTTGTTCCAGCTGCTTTCTCCGCAATGGCTTTACCGAGATCACGGCACTTTTGAAGGGCTTCTTCATCCATTTGGAGTCTACGTCTTCCATGCACTCCATCAACTAGTGAGACGAGGGGTTCTACAACCCGGATGCCTAGGGATTCCATGGTAGCTTTTATTTTTTCTGCGACCCATCCGCCGTCCCACTCATAGGAAGCGAATACTCCGCCTATTTTCCCTGAAAGGTTAAGGCGCTTCGATTCTTTGTGAGCTTCAACGTTTTCTAAGAAGAAGCCCATCTCCTGCGTCACACCACCGTACCTTGTGGGTGAACCAAAGATTAAAGCGTCTGCTGAGTTGAGTTGTGATATACTGAAGGGTGTTCCGACTTTGAATAATTCGACGTCTACGCCCTCTACGCTTTTCACTCCTTCAACTACTGCCTTCGCCATTTGCTCTGTGAAGCCCGTTTTACTGTCATAAACTACAATCACTTTCGACATACACATAACTTCCCTAACATTTTTAGTAATTGAACCAGAGACGGTTTATAAAACTTGTGATTATTGTACTCGTTACGGTTCCTTCATGAATTCGATGAACTCGCTGAGAGTTCGCTTTTTCAGCGTGTAGTTCGTCCTCCTCTCCTCTCCTATCGTTGAATGAGGCCTTGGTCCATAATCGTGGCCAGGGTAAACCTCAATATCATCGTCGAGCTTCATCAACTTCTGAAAAAAGCTGTTGTACAGGGCCTTGGGACTGCCTCCGGGAATATCGGTTCTACCGCATTCACCGACGAATAGGGTGTCTCCTGTAAGAAGCTTCCCATCGATTAGCAAGCATATGCTGTCAGGGCAGTGTCCAGGCGTATGAATCACCTCGATGATTATGTCTCCTACTCTCAGAGTGTCCCCGGTGTCCACTTCAACGTCTTGGTTGACTTTAGCGAGTTTATGAGCCACAATCTTTCCACCAGTACCTGATTTAATCGTCTTGTTGTCTGCAGAGTGGTCTCGATGGTGATGAGTGTTGACGATGTACTTTACGTTAAATCCCTGATTTTTAATCAATGGGATAATCGCGTCGGCATTGAAGCTGGGGTCGACCACAACGGCTTCTCCAGAGGATTCGTCTGCGATGATGTAGGAAAAGTTGTCTCCACGATACTTGATCTGCTTGAAGAACATTTTAATCATCTTTTCACAAACCACTTGAGCTTCATAAATGTGTTCCTAATCGCCTTCGTCGAGGGTGACGTCGAATCCGCGTTTAGTTGATTCTCGAATGTACTTGTGGGCGGGAAGAAGCGCCATCCTCATTCCCATTGCCGCGAGATCCTGTAAATTGTCGACGCAGCCTATGCTCGCGTCGATGTTGTCGTGGAGCGGGTGCGCCCACATGTTCTTTGGGAGGAGGTTGAATTGGAGGGGGATCTTTGGGGTTATTTGATGTTTTTCCTGCAGATCCTTGAAGATCGACTTCTTGACGCTTGCTACTCGCGTTGTGGTGTAGCTCTTCACTAGCTGGGAGGCGCCGAACGCGCCTATGCCGTGCCAAATGACGGCGTCTTCTGGAGAGTGTAACGAGTAGAGAATGAATTGGGGAGAAGAGGGGCATGTACTATACTCATAGTTCCTGAGTGTCTCTCCCTCAACGGTAAACTGGTCTTCTGCTTGAGCCACACTAATGTCCTTCGGATCAATGGCATTCGGATAAAGGGGGGTCGTTCGATAGGTTACCTTGACGCTTTTCAGCTTCGTGTTTTCAAACGATATTCTCCCTCTCGCTGCGCGTTTGGAGGCGTAACCTTTTTCGGAGTGGGGAACCGTGAGAAGTGTGGTCTTCTTCTTCATACTTCGACCCATACACATGTACACTCGTTCAATTGCCTCATAGTCCATATGGCTTTCCCGGATTAAGGCGTGCAAAGCGTCCTTAGGCGACTCCTGACTTAGGACTGTCAGGGGCATTCGCATCGCGGGCAGACAGAGGTCAATCCCGAAAACCTCGGAGAGCTCTTCCAAGTGTTCGTATTTAACGGCGTCCACCATATCCATGTAACTCTCGCCACCAGTCTCGAGATGGCGATCTATTCGGTTCGCTTCCTCTCTTGAGATGAGGGTTCCTTCGTACTTTTCCAGAAATCTCTGATCTATTTCCAACGCTCTGGTTGTGACTGCTGCCGATGGAAAGGCGCTTTGCCCGCTTTCCAGAATTGAATTCTTTAAGGGGTTCATCGAGTATCTGTCGGGTTCCACGTCATCTGTGTTTAAAAGGAAGGCAACGATTCTCCCCAAAGGCGGTTTCCTAAGCCTTTCGCAAATCTCGTCAACGTCCCTCCGATTCACTTCGCGGAGTCCTTGGGACGCAAAGTAGTTCCCACAGACCTCCAGCAGCCGAGCTGCGATGACCCCCTGAACCTCCTCGACCGTCAGCTGCGGGTTTGAGTACTCAATCGACGACCTTAAGAAGAAGTGTTCCCCGCCTAGTAACACTTCTTTCATCTGATTGTTCACTTCAGAGAAGAAGCGAATCCTCCTTTCAGCGTCTCCTCGGAAGTTGTTAAGCCCTTTCGCCAATGCCGTGACACATGACATCGACTCCGTGAGGAAGTCGTCAACGATTTGTCTACCCACATCCGAGGACAAAAAGCATCAACCTCTCTCCAAAGATTCTGCCATGTAGATGCAGTCGTTAAGTCGGGGAACTCCATAAAACATTCTCACTACACGAAAAGCCTCGCTGAACCCCTGCTTCATGAGCGTACTTCGTATTATCGTCTCCTTTTCAGGGATGCACGTCACTACTTCGAGGCCCTTCACCCGGTTGAGTGCTGCCTTCAATAGGTCGATAGCGATGTCGGGGTATCCTCGCTGACACACAAGTGGCCCCACTTCCGCCATTTCATGATACACCTTCGCTACTACGAAGCCTCGAATCAACCCTTTCTCCTTATCCACGTAACATATGTTACTTGATTCGCTGAGAATGGGTGCCAATAACTTGCGGCGTGACGCGCCAAAACAGAAGTGATCCAAGTCAATGATTTTACGTTCATCGTTTTTTGAGGCTTCTCTTTGGTGAACCTGTTCTGAAGATGAATCTGGTTTTCCCCTTAACACTATGAAGTCCGAGTCATATTCGAGTCCTAGTCTCTGGTAAAAGGGGATTTTATTCTGGTATGCGTACAATCCTATGGTTTCCACATCTTGTTTTATTAAGAAGTCAAGGGCGTGCTTAACTAGGAGAGATCCGACTCCTCTCCCCCGATACTCTTCGCGGACGATGACGTTCCCAAGCCATCCTACTTTCCCATAACTTATGGTCGTAGCTACACCTATTCTCTCTGATTCGTCCCATATAATGAAGCATCCTTCCGGCTCCAAGTCCGTCATAAACTGGAAGTCTTCCTCTACCAGATTCCAGTTCATCGTGTCGGTCAGACGAACCGCGAATGCGAAGTCGTCCACAGACATCTTATGTACATGAAACATTTTTTGAGCAGACTCACATATTGTGGTTTGGTTCGTTTACGACAGCTGAGCCCTCGATTACGTGGTTAAAACGTCAGCTGTAATCTTCCTCTCTTGTTTAACGTTGTACACCGTTCAAGGGCGGCTTTTACAATCAGGGGCAGGGCAATCGTGGCGTCGCAATGGCATGTAGCGTACTGTCCCCCTGACTTCTCCTTTCCCCAGCTGATACCCTCCTTGAACGTGCATCCTGATAGACCTCCCCACTGTGGGCTGTCGGTGGTGATCTGAAAACCGTAGTCGTGTCCCGCGTCGGGGATGCCGAACATGTCTTGGAGGTAAGCCGTCTGTTGGATGTAGTTCTTCGGAACCCCGCCCCCCACATATATCACGCCAGTCTTCGGTGCCGCTTTCTTGATCTGGAGTATCTCATAGTTGTCCTTAATCTCGTCGATCACGAGGGGCTTCTTCCCGGCTTCCACAAATTTGACGTAGTGCTGGGTTAACGCGAGCCCCAACGAGCTGTCGTTTAAGGCTGGTACAAAGATGGGAACACCGTTCCTCCACGCGTTCCATATAACGGAGTTTTCTTTATCTTTATGCGAGCTCTTCACATCGATGAATTCTCCCAGAAGGTGAAGGAAGAAGCGCGACGAGATGGCTCCCCCGTTTTGCACCGCGAACTCGTCTGCCCGTCGCATTACCATATTGTCCACCATCCGAAACTTCGATTCATCGGCATAAGTGTCATAGATCCGATCGATGTCTTCTTCCTGGAGGAGCTGGTCATCTACGTCTGGTGAGCCGAGGTAGTGATGCTCGCCAAACGCCTCAACCAGGTCATGGTACATGTTAGCTCCTGTGCTAACGATGACGTCAACCATCTCCCTCTTCACCATTGTCGACAGTATGCCCTTCATGCCCGCGGGCACCATGGCGCCGGCGAAGCCTATGAAAATGGTCGGTCTCTCGGGGTCCTCTAACATGGCGACGAGGATGTCAGCGCACTTCGCCAGGGTGCGGGATTGAAAGGAGGTCCAATTGAAGGCTCGCAGTAGCTCTGAAACGCTCTGAACTTTTTCTAGATCCAAAGGTCTAATTGGTTCTTTTAAATAATGGCTTTTCGTAGGACATGCCTCCAGCGTACAGGATATTCTTCGTGTTATGACCCGATCCAATGTAATAAATGAACCGTTTACATGGAGTTAGAATCCTGAATCCTCATACGTCCCTTTTCAAGCAAACGAAGGGTCTCCTAACCGTCCTCGCTTTCTGGTCTTGTCAGGCTCTGGAGTCTTCGGCTCAGCACTTGGCTTTGACAGGATAAGCTGGTCTGAACAAACTTCATAAGGGATGTAAGACCGTATGCACATAACATTTGTCATCTACTCGACGTGGTTCCGTGAATGCTTCAGATAGTAAACACGCGTGAGAAAGAAGCAGCTCAGAGGAGGGGGTACATGTGTGAGCATCTTCTCTGCTTCTACTCGATGGTCTCGAACCAGACAGCCCTTTACGACAACAACTTTCCCGTGTTTCTGAATCCTTTTGGTGAAGCTGATGTCATCTTGTTTGGCCTGGAAGACCGGAGAGCTGAGGGCTTCCAATGTGTACGCGACTTGATGACCTTGCCCCTTACGACGCTAAACATTGTGTCACCCACACCGTTCCAAGACCTACCTCAGATTCGAACCAAGTATGTTGACTGGGATTTCCACATCGATGTCACACGATTTGACTTCGATATGAAGGGACACGCGTACAAGAACCTCCGTAATCGTTTGAAACAGGTTGCGGCGCGGGGATATCACTCGCGACGGACTCGGGACTTCACTTCACAACACGCTTACATTCTCTCGCGGCACATGGCCCGTCACACCCTCGACGTGTGGGACTACGAGGAACTGCTCTCTTTGGAACGGTTCTTTAGGGAACATGATCATGGGTTGATGATCGAAGCATATCAAGACGACCAATTGGTCGGCTTTGACTTCGTGGACTTCGTCGACGACGACAACATAATGGTCGTGCCCTTGGGCATATATCTAGATCGCCAACTGGTGTCAGACTTTCTGATGTACGAAAACTTGAAGTTTGCGCGGGAGAGGGGCTGTGAATGGGTGGATGTAGGCCCGACTTGTGGCAGCGACGGCGTTAGACGCTTTAAGGAGAAGTGGTTCGCTAAGCCAAAGTTCAACCTCCATGTTCAAACGCTGACCCTTCCCCCGAAGAAGTCGGAAGGCAATGACCACGCTTAAGCGATCAATGGATTACGTGGGAACGCTAAACCCGACCGCTACTAGCTAGGTCGAAAACTGGGATGATTATGAAAAGATTAATATTCTGCGTTTATATCTGATACAAAAGCTGAAAAAAGATGGTGCCCAAGGAATTCTTTGTCACGAGTGGGAACGCGTCCAGTCCAGTATCCGAATTAAATGCCTTTGATCAGGCGTTGAAAAACGCGGGGATCGCCCAGTGCAACCTCGTCGAGGTCACTTCGATCCTGCCGAAAGGTTGCCTTGAGAGAACCCAGATTGATATACCGATCGGAGCCATAACCTACGCGGTGATCGCGAGGACGAATGGCATAGAAGGTGAGAATATCGGTGCCGCTATCGCTTGGAGTTGGGAGAAGCGTGGTAAGTGTGGGATTGTCGCGGAGACCCACGGCTACATGGATAAGGCTGCGTTGTTAGAGATCGCTGAATGGAAGATTAAGGAGATGGCTAAGATTCGGGAAATCGAGATCAACGAGATCCATTACACGTATGAGACTATGAGGGTTCCCATGGACAATTATGGTTGTGTCCTCGCTGCTCTGGTCTTCTCTCCCGACGTTTAAGCACGTTTCTCGCAGGCTGATTACTTGATATGAGCATCTGTATTTTTGTTTGTTCTATCAGAACGGAGGATGCAAAGAGTTGACCCACATGGATTCCTTCTTGGGAGTGAAGATCTCCCGAAACGCTCACACGTCAACCCACAGATTCACTGAGTACTTCCAGGGCTTTGAACAGGTTGAAATTGTTCGGAGGCTGTTTGACGTACAGACCGAGGAGGTACTCTCTAACCTTCGAATTGAATTCAGTGGACGTCGGGGATACATGGGGGTCAGCAACAACGATGGCCACCTCATCATCAGCGCACAGTACCTGAATCACGGGGACATCCTCGACATCTACTTGGATGTCATTCACGAGCTGGTCCATGTAAAGCAGTTCATGGAGGGAAAGGAGCTCTTCGACCAGCACTACAGCTACGTTGAACGGCCAACCGAGGTGGAAGCCTACCGCTATGCCGTGGAGGAAGCACGAAACTTGGGCTTGAGTGATGACCGCATCCTCGAATACCTCAAAACGGAGTGGATGAGCGACGAAGATCTGTTGTGTTTAGCTCAAGCCCTTAACATTAAGATAGACGTCTCGGCTCGTTGACGTCATAATGAACCTGCAAGCTACGTGAAGCTGAAACGCCTTCAAGTACTGTCTCGGATCAACGTCGTCGTGGTTTACTTTCCATCATACAGAGCCAGATCGACTTGTACGATTTTACGCTGAAGAATTGGGAGCTTCGACCGACTGTGGGAATAAGTAGGATGTATGGTCCTTTTGATGCTGGCGGTGTTTGGGCTTGATCATGAGTTCTAGTTAGCTAAAGTTATGTATGCCTTAATCTTCTGGTTTTCTTTAACGTGTGACGAAGTTAGTTGTGAGATAATTCTCTAACAGTACCATCCATTTTATATATCATGACCTGTTTTAGTTTCTTGTATAGAGGTGTTATGCTGATGAAAAAACGTGTGGATGCGTTGACGATTAAATCCGGGCCAACTGAAAGTGGAGAGGTATCTGTTGGAGGAGAAGTAATTTCGATTGATAAGCTTTCCCTCTTCTTATCACAGAACTGGCTTCTTATCCTGCTTTTGATGCTTCCTCTTGGCTTTCTACTCTATAAGAAATGGCACACAGTCTTCTACAGACTTCGTAGACGTTAAACGTTAGGTTAAGCGTCTCATTTTTTAAACTAATGAGACCTTAATCCCCATCTAGATCAAGTTTTCATTTGGTTTATTGTGTAAATCTAGCACTTATGCTTGTTTCCGCATCTTATATATGTGGTCGGGAGGCTTGTTTGTGTATGGAATTGCTGGCTCCTGCAGGATCTATGGTAGCGTTTAAGGCTGCGCTTCTTGGGGGAGCAGACGCCATCTATCTTGGCGGTAAATCGTTTGGAGCGAGGCGTCAAGCCGCGAACTTCACCAATCAGGAACTCCAAACGGCCGTGAGAGCAGCGCATAAACGGGGGGTCAAGGTTTACGTTACTGTAAACACTTTGATAAAGGAAGGGGAGGTTCCATCGGTCTTCTCGTATCTGGATTATCTGGAGTCCATTGCAGTTGATGCCGTGATCCTTCAGGATCGGGGTCTACTGCGATTGATTCTGGACTCTTTCTCTCTTCCGGTTTACGCGTCTACTCAGATGAACATCCATTCTCCTGAAGGGGTTGTCTGGGCGGAGAAGAATGGCATTAGTCGGGTGATCTTGGCCCGTGAGCTTCGTCTGGAGGAACTGGAAGCAATCAGAGAGGCTACCCGGTTGGAGCTCGAAGTCTTTATTCATGGAGCTCTCTGCTACTCGTTTTCTGGTCAATGTCTTTTTTCCAGCGCTGTAGGTGGTCGAAGTGGAAACCGGGGACTCTGCGCCCAGCCCTGCAGAATGCGTTACAAGCTTGGAAGGGATGCTGGCTACTTGCTAAGCACGGCCGATCTTTTCGGAGTCGACGCCATACCTAACCTTCTTCGACTCGGTGTTGAAGGGTTAAAAATTGAGGGACGGATGCGAAGCCCTCTCTATGTTTATCTCACATCAAAGATTTACTCCGCGGCGATACGACGAGCCGAAGACTGCAGATCGCCTCTGATAACTCAGCGTGAAAAGGAGCTGCTGGAGATTGTATTCAATCGCGGTTTCACAAGAGGTTATCTTGCTGACGACGATGTCATGCAGAGAGCCTACGCTGGCTCACGTGGACAGCTGCTTGGAGTCGTCGATTTCGACGGGAAGACTATGGCAATCAAGGTCGATTCTCTCAGATCAAATGACGGGGTAACGTTGTATCGACAAGATGAGAAGGTCGGAGGCTTTGGAATCCACAAGGTTGAGCGGGAACAGGGGTTTGTGATCTTACGGCCCCCCTTCAAGCTTCCTAAAGGGGGATATCAGGTGTACAAGACGAAAGATCGCGTCTTCGATTCGATTCAAAAACGGATTACTGAGATGACCTTGCCTCCCGCTTCCGGGCAAACAACGGTACGACGATTCTCCTTCACACCTATCCACCGGAACGTGGCTAGGGGAGATTTATCCTTCTACGTGTCCTCCCTAAAATCCTTGGAGGCCGTGATCCCGTACGCGGACAGAGTCTATTTTGACTGGAATAGCCGGTTTCCAGACGCGTACGCCATGTGTGATCAGGCGGGAATAGATTGCGTGCTGATCCTGCCGCGGTTCTCCTTCGGCGTGCCCCCTACGGATGCGGAGAGCCTGATGGTGTGCTCCATTGACCAATTTGAGGCTTACTCGGGTCGAAAACTCTATGGACATTATGCCATGAATTTTTTTAACAGCCTTACGATTCCCCGCCTGTTCCAATATACGCTGTCCGTTGAACTCTCAAAAGAAGATATCGAGGAGATCGCACGCCATTACGCTGGGCGAATGGAGGTGATGGTGTTCGGGAGGATCGAGTTAATGATCTCCCGAGACCCATTGTTGGACGAAGGCACCCTAATCGATCGGAAACGAAAACGATTCCCAGTTTATCGAGACCGATTTGGCTTCATTCACATTCTTAATTCATCAGACCTCTTCTTGTTGGATTACCTCGACGATCTGGAGAATATGGGTATCAACTCGTTCGGCATTGATCTCCGAAGAAGGAATCCTGTGCTCTCTGAACTTGTGGCTAAAGCATTTTACCAGAGGGACCTTCGCCAAAAAGCCGTCATAAAAAAGATGTGTAACTCGATTACGGCCAGACATTACCTGAGAGGCGTCATCTAATCCTTAAAGAATCCCTCAATAACTAAACGATTGACGCTTCTTTTCAACAACGTGTAATTGATTCGGACTGTTCCTCTTATCTGAATACGTCGTTATAATAGTGACTGAATCTGTATTATGACAATAGTGGCTGTGTCCTTTTTTTCGAAGACATCGATTTTTGACGACCGCTGAACAACGCTTTCCTCCCTACTGACTGACGTGTTGGCATTGTCTGGAAGAAACACTAATATTTCACATCGCACACTCGTAGGTAGCTAGATATATACTAACCTCATAATCATTCACAATCCGTTACATGGTGTTTTTTTATTGAATGTTGTCAGTGATCTCAAAGGGTTTTGGAGTAGGCAATCCCGGAACTTCAAGGTGATTCTGGCACGGGATGTTCTGAGTAGACTGATCGGTCAAGGCGGTGGTGGCGGTGGTGGCGGTGGTGGCGGTGGTGGAGGTCAGTACTGGAACATCTTCATCGACCGGTTGGGTGCGTCGACGGTTGAGCTAGGGCTGATTACCAGCGTGAATCATGCAGTGATGGCGCTTCTCGCCCTTCCCTCCGGCTGGTTGACCGACCGCACCAAAAAGATGAAACGACTGTACCTCGCAGGTAGGGCGTTGTCGCTGCCCAGTGCGTTGATGCGCTTTCTCGTGACAACCTGGCCCATCTGCATTCTAATCGGAGTGTGGCAAGGCATCACTCAGCGGATCATGGGCCCGGCCTCGCAGATCCTTTTTATCGGTTCGCTTCGGAATGAGGATCGGCTTAAAGGACTATCGTTCCATAGGACGATAGTGTCTCTGGCTGGCATCTTTGGCCCCATGATTTGTGCCCTCATCATCAATTATTTCGGTGGCTTGGATTCCGCGGACAACATTAGACCCCTCTTCTTCGTTCAGTTCGCTGTTGGACTGCTAATCTTCGGACTACTCGTAACACAGCTGCGTGAGGTCACCTTTACTCGTGTGCAACGTGAAACGAGTGTCTTGAGCCACTTCTTCAGTGTGTTGCAAGAGGTACCTGGGTTGAAGCTGCTTCTTCTCCGACAAAGCGCTCAAACCTTAATCTCTCACATCCGGATGCCATTCAATGGCCTGTACATGGTGGACGTGAAGGGTGCTGACGAGTTTATATTGGGTTGGCGGGGGACCGTCTCGACCGCGGTTACTGTCTGTTTCTCCATGGTCGCCGGTCGCCTCGCTGAACGATTTGGGCGGAAAAAGACCGCCTACGTTTCCCGCCTCTTTTCATGCGCCTCCCTCCTCATCATTCTCTTTACTCCCACGACCCATCCGGAGTACCTGATTGTCGCCAGCCTCATGCAAGGGTTTCAAACCGCCCTGTTCATCGGATGGACGGCCTTCGATCAAGAACTAGTTCCCTTAGAGGCGAGGGGTCGATGGTCCGGAATGACCATGTTAGCGCATGGAGTACTTGGTGTCATAGCTCCAATTGTAGGTGGAGTGATCTGGAACTTCAATCCCGACTACCTCTGGTGGATCAACCTGATCGGCGAAGCTTTCATCATCCTTCCAATAATGATCATGATACCTGACATCAAGCGACAGTAAACTAGTCTACAATCCTGTTTGGGACGACTTTCAATTATAACTATATATCGCAGACTCGAGAAGGGATAGCAGAACTAGCTAGCTGTTTTTAATTTACAGATTAGCGCGCGCGCTAGTTAGCTAGGTCATTACTGTAAGCACAGGTGGACGGGCCTCTCCCATTTTTTCATGTAAAAAGCGATAAATGTAAAAAAAATTTTTCTGGGAAGGAACCTAAATTGCGGCGTTTTTCGTCTAAGGCACCTAGAAAACGGCTTATTGGACAGGGAAATGACACGGATATACCATGCATTATGCCATGAAAAATCTGTCTGAAATGCGCGAGAGCGTCCGAGGATCAATGGGCCCAATACGTCGACCTGGTGAATATCGTGATGAGACGGGTCGACAAAAGCATCACCATCTCCTGACCCACTAACTTTAAGCGGCTTCGAGTCATGTCGATCGCAGCCTAACTCATTCAAAGCTAGCCTGGCTCTAGCTATAAAACTCATAGAAAAAGTGTAAAATGAAATGTATAGCTAGCTACTTCGCTGCTAAGAGTGGCAATGGCCTCAACTTTATATTCACGGTGTTTCCAGCTTCCGACATTGTTTGGACTTTGTTGCTTTAGACGTGTTTCTTGAAGTGCTCCCATCCTCGAAGCGGAATCGGCTCCACCACGTTTCCTTTTCTCTGGGTAACCTCAGTGCCTTCGACAACGTTTCCTATAGCGATCAGATCTCCTCCCACCTCTTCCACTGCTTTCACTGCGTTCCTCCACCCCTCGGGTTTGAAGGTGAGTACCAACTCGTACTCCTCCCCACCATACAACGCGAGGGCCTCTGGGTCCAATCCATGGATTTCAGCGAACTTTCTGGCTTCCAGGGCGATCGGTACGTTCGTAACGTCCAGCCCGATCCCCGAGTTCTTTTTCAGTTCGTGAAGGCATATGGCAAGGCCGTCGCTTGAGTCGATGGAGGAGGTCACAACCCCTGTCTTGGCGAGAGCCAGCCCCTCTCGTAGCCTTGCTTTTGGCTGGTACACGCTCTTGACGAGTATGTCCCGGATGTCTGGTGGGGTAACGTGTCCTTCCATTAGGATTTTGAGTCCCGCGCTTGTTTTACCAAATAAGCCGGTGACCGCTAATATGTCGCCTCTTCTGGCACCGCTTCGTAAGATCAATGCTTCTCGCTTTGCTACGCCGAAGACCATGCAACAAATAGTCAAGTCCACCCCTTCTCCTGTGTCTCCCCCAATAATGTACGTATCATACTCCTCGGCGCCTGCATTCAAGCCCTCCCCAATCTCCTCTATCTCCTTTGTTGTGTAGTCTCTCGGGATGGTCACGGCTACGAGGACGGCGCGGGGTTTAACGCCCTTGGCAGCGAAGTCGCTGATGTTCATCACCACCGCCTTTCTGGCTGCCTGTCGCAGCGTCATGGTGGGGGGGATGTCGGTCGTGCCGACGAGGACATCGGTCTTCAACACGGCGACAGTCTCCTTGTTGAGGGTGATGGCGGCTACGTCGTCTCCAAAGGGGACCGCCATTTCCGACGTCCTTCTGAATCGTTCAAGAAACAACTCTATAATCCGGCGTTCACCCAATTCTTCCACGGTTGGCATAAAGGTTTTCTCCTGAACGTTTCAAATATCTAAGGCAGTTCTATGGCGTGAATGGGTTAAATATGCTTCTGTCTTCTCTACATTTTCATACTCGACGCACAAACTGTAACCTTTCGAGCAAGCACGGGGACGTATGTTCAGTCCTTGGACTTTGATTGGTCTCAGAGTGCCGGACGGTTAAACCTGAAGCTGTAGGATGAAGGTCCTTCCGTATACTTCTTGAGGTGGATGTCTATGAGCGCGGGTTCCCCTTGAGCGACCCACTCCAGGCCCCACTGTAAGGTCTCCGCTGCCTTGCTTGGATGCTTCAAGGTTTTCGCGTGAACGCCCATGGACTCCGCGAGCCCTTGAAACCCGATCTTCGGTTCGACGAGGTCGACGTGTTGGTAATCTTTTTGCTTGGCAGCTAGTCCCAAGGTTGCGTTCACTATGAAGGGCCACTCGATTCCCCAGCACTGGTTATTGAATATTAGGTACAAAACCGGTATGTGGTAGTGGCTGCAGCTCCAGAGGACTGCTGGCGGATTGCCGAAGATGAAGTCGCCGTCCCCCATCATTGCCACCACCTTTTCGCGTGGCCTCGCTAGAGCGACTCCGTAGGCCGCTCCCGCTGTGGCTCCAAGGTGGCCGGAGGGGTTGGTGAAGAAGGTTCCCGCTCTGTTGACTTGGATGCCCTGCATCAAGGCCTGTCGCATAGTGATGGTCTGGTTGACCCAGATAGTGTGGTCATCCCAGAGCTTATTAAGCTCGTAAGCAATCCGATGCGGTGAAATCGGGTCTTCGTTAAGATATTTTTCCGCTTCTTCTGCCCATGTCAAGAGGAGTTCTTCATGTCTAGTCCTGGTCTTCTGGTATCGGTCTTGAATGGCTTCCTTTGACCCGTGTCGCGTGAGTGCTTTTCTCACGGCAGAGATGAGGTTTGTGAGGGTGGCGGTGGAGTCTCCGACCAGCCTTGAACGCGCAACATAGTAGGTTCCGCCGTAGTCTCCGCCAGAGCCACCTTGAAGCATGGCGGGATCGGTGTAGATGTCAACGACGTCGCATCCTGCGGGGGGTTCGATGGGGGGCTCGTAGTAGTTCTCCACATTCACAAGGACATCCGCTTCTTGAACGAAGGCATTCATACGCCTGTATGTGTTGAAGCCGAGAAAGAGGGGGTGTTCCATGGGGACGTTGAGGAAGTTCCTGCCGTCTAAGACACCGCACCCCAAAGTCTCCGCCAGCTCCATTAGTCTGGGGACCGCTGCAACGTGTCGCCCCATGTTTGTCGCCCAGATGATGGGGTTATCGGCCTCCGCCACGAGCTTCGCCGCTACTTCAATGCTTTTTCCGTCCGCGACCGTTTTACTCTGCAGGGGAACGTCGTGGGCTGGCGGTATCGGCGTCGCCTCCAGCCTGCTTGCCATGAGGTCCTGTCGCAGGGTCATGTAGACTGGACCGGATGGTTCGTTCATGGCGACGGATACAGCCTTCAGGACGCTTGACGCCAGCATATCCGGGTTTGACAGCTCGTATCTCCATTTTGTCCATGGCGTGGTTAATATGCTCTGCCAGCTGTGGTAGTGAGCGCCGTGTCTTCGAGGGGATCCGTCGGACGCGTGGCCTGAAGTCAGGGCTGGAAGGTTCTGGGAGGCGAAGATCACTATTGGCGCGTAGTTCTCGTAGGCCGCGTAAAAGGCGCCCATGGCGTTGGCGGTTCCGACAATCCGGTCGATTAAGCAGATTCCAGGGCGCTCAGACGCCAGCGCGTAGCCCATGGCTGCCACGACGGTCGGGAACTCGTGGAGGCTCTGGATCCATATGGGGGGCTTCACCTCGGTCATCGCGTCCTGGATGTCGGGCATGGCTCCCCCTGTCGTCCCAAACACGTATTCGACGCCTAACGCCTGAAGGGTTTTGAGGAACCATTCGCCCCCCGTGCGGATCGTGGATTCCCTCGGAGACGCTTGCGTCTTCTCTATCTTAACATTTTTCAAAAAGGTCCTCACCCACTGACGAGTGTTCTTATACTTATAGCTGTTTATCCTCCTTTTTAACGTTAATTACTGGCGGAATCCGCTGCCATAATTCTCGTGCGTGGCTGAACTCATCTCGTATAGCGCTTCAATCTGTGGGAACAAGGTTCGAGTTCACAAGAAAAACCGTTTCGACGGCGATGGGGTTTCATTGTTCAACCAATAAATTTTAGAGTACGGGTAGCCCTTTCTAGGTGATAGCCTCGGTGGCTCAGCTCGGTAGAGCGGCAGCCTCGTAAGTTGTTGGTCGCGGGTTCAAATCCCGCCCGAGGCTCCATCTATCATTATTGATTTATGCTTAATTTGAGCTTTTTTTACTTTCGGTTATAAATCCGTAAATGTAAATGTGTTTAAAGCTAGGTGGCTGTTTTGAATGTACAGATTTCTATAAGAAGGCTCAAAAAATGTAAATTCTAGGGCCCTAAAACGTTAATCCTAGAGATTAATTGGGATGCTTTAACATTTATTGCTAGCTTACTAGACCACTGCCGAAAAGCACAGGTTGACGGGCCTCTGTCCCATTTTTCTTCGTGTGGAGGGGGGGTATATTGAAAAAAATTTTTTCTGGGTAGGAGCGTAAATCGCGGCGTGTTTCCCAAATGCGCCTAAAAAACGGCCTATTGCACCTGTAACCCACACGGATATACTACGCATTATCCCTAGTTAAATCCTTCTGAAATGCTGGGAGCATTCGAGGATCAGCGGGCTCAATACATCAACTAGGCGAATATCGTGATGGGACGGCTAGCTAGCTAAACAGCTACTTTTTTTTAAGTAGAGATATCGGAGTAGTTCCGATGATGTTGTTGGGCAGACTTACATGAATGGGAGCTTAGTTGGCGCGCCGGGTATCCATGATCTCGACGCGCGCATTGCGGCGTAGCCGCTTCCATTGGTGCCACGGTCGACTACAACGTCGATTATTGCGGGTTTCCCGGAGTCGAATGCTTCCTTAAGTGCGTCAGCAATGTTTTCGGGGTGTTCAACCCTTGCGCCGAAGCCACCAAAAGCCTGGGCTACTTTGGAAAAGCCGACTGGCTCTGTGAGCGTCTCTCGAGGCTGTGCCCAAGACATGTTGTTCAAGACTACTGCGACGACGGGTACGTTGTATCGCACCGCGGTCTCGAACTCACCAATGTGGTAGCCGATGCCTCCATCACCGATCAGGTTGAGGACCTTTCGGTCCCCGGCTGCAAGCTTGGCTCCAATGGCTGCGGGGAAGCTCCATCCCAGTGATCCCGAGGCGCAGATATAGTTATGACCCGACATGACAACTTCGTAGAACAGGCTTGACCAGATCGTCTCGGACCCCGTGTCGGTGACCAAGATGTCGTGAGGTGTCAAAGCGTTCCTGATCTCTTTGATTAACCGGTGGCCGGTGATCGGCTTCGCATCAGAACTCATCGCGGCAGCTGCTTCGTCATTCCACTGTTTCATGAGGTCTGCAACTTCTGTCAAGCGTGACTGATAGCCTTTGGGGGGTTTTGCCTTCAGCTGCTTTAACGTCGCGATGAGGTCTTGGAGGCCTAGTTTGGCGTCGCAGACCATGGTCGCTGCCGTCTTGTAATTTCTGCCGATAAATTCAGGGTCGATGTCCAGTTGAACTACTGTTGTGTCTGGTGTGGGTGTCGTCCAGTTCCCCGTTGCCATGTTCCCGGTTTTGCAGCCGATATAGAAGACCAGATCCGAGTCCTGGATCATCTTGTTTGCTGTGGCCTTCGAGTATAAGCCTGCGACGCCGATGGCGAGGGGATGTGCATCGGGTATGACGCCTTTGCCTGTATTGCTTGTAGCCACAGGAATCTTCAACAGGTCAGCGAGCTGGATCACCTCATCCCAGGCTCCGGAGATGAGCGCGCCCTGACCCGCCACTATGACTGGACGCCTGGCCTCCACTAGAGCCTTCGCGACGGTCTTGGTGTCCTCGGGATCCGGTCGGACCCTCTTTGCGGGGATCTTGTGGTAGGCTTTATCGCCAAAGGGGTCCGTAATGTCTGCTTCTTGGTAAATCGCGTTGGCATGGAAGTTGATATGGACGGGTCCGGGGCAGCCACTTGTCGCTATCTGGAACCCATTACGGAGACATTCCCCTGCAATGTCGGGGGTCGGTACATCGACATTCCATTTTGTCACTTCGTCGAAGTGACGGATGTCAGGGATTCCTTGATAGCTATCCCTGTGGACATGGGTTTTTTGGGTAGCACTGGTTAATGCTATCACCGGGCTGCTTGACCAATATGCATCGGCTAAGCCTGCAGCAAGATTGACGGATCCGGGGCCTCGGTATCCCCACGCTACCCCAGGCTTCTGGCTAATTCGAGCATAGCCATCCGCCATGTATGCCGCGCACTTCTCGTTTCTCGTCAGAACCATGGTTATGCCTTCGGCTGCTAATTCCCGGACAGGAACGCCATAACCGAAGATATAGAAGACGTACTCAACATTATGCGCCTTCAATGTCTGCGCAATTGCTTTCGCACCTGTAACCTTAGTCATGGATATCAACCTTCAGATAAACTGCTCAATAAGTATACTTCACTATGCTATAAATCCTATTCCCATAATACCGTGCAAGAAACACACAATAAAACGTGTGCAAAAATCTTGGTTAAAACACACACGTAGCTAGCTAGCATAACCGAGGTTATCGACGTATGTGGGTTTGAGAAGAGTCAGATCTGCATATCTATAAATCCATGAAGCGTGGATCCTTTAGTTGGGGGGAGACTGGGATATGAGGCTTGAACCCTTCGATCTTGAAAGGTGGCTGCTGAATCCATGTACATATGACCTTGCTAACGCTGGAATCGTAAAGTTGAGGTTGAAGGACATCACTACAGAGATAGATTTTGACATGGTGATGAGCTATGGCGTTACGAGGGGTTCCGATCTGATCAGGCAGAGGATCGCTGAACTATTTTCAAGAGCTGATAAAGACGACGTTCTTGTTACAAGTGGAACAGCCGAGGCAAACCTCCTGGCATTATACCGCCTGCTAGAAAGGGGAGACGAAGTCCTCACGATGTTACCCACCTACATGCAGATGATCGGCCTAGCGAAAAGTTTGGGCGCCCGGGTGAGAAGCTGCTACCTCAGGGAAGATGAAGACTACACCCTCGACATTGAGGAGCTCAAAGAGGAAGTCACGAACAAAACCAAAGTAATATGTCTTGTTAATCCAAATAACCCCACGGGCTCCGTCATCTCAAGCACTCAAATGCGGGCGATCTGTGAAATTGCCGAGGATGTCGATGCTTGGGTTCTCTGCGACGGCGCATTAAGGGGATTGGAGGCAGATGGAAACCTTGCTCCAACGCCCGTAGACATTTACGAGAAAGGAATAGCTACGGGTAGCCTTTCAAAGATTGGCTTGTCGGGTATTAGAATTGGGTGGCTCGTAGCCGATGAAAAGTTGGTGGAAGAGTGCTGGACCTACAAGGATTACACAACCCTCTCCCACTCGGGGCTCAGCGAGTACCTGGGCACCATGGCTTTGAAACGGGAGAATGTATCACGGTTTATAAAAAGAGCAAGAGAAATCATCAGAACTCACTCCACCATTCTCTGTAACTGGGTTTCCGAGAATCGCTGGGCTGTAAGGGGAATCCCACCTAAAGCCGGGCACACAGCCTTCTTGAAGTATACTCTTGACATTGACTCAAGAGATCTATGTCTTCAACTGTTAAAAGCTAAGGACGTCTTAGTGAGCCCAGGCACCTTCTTCGGCTCTCCAAGACACCTCCGAGTCAGGTATAGTTGTGAAAGAGAGGTCTTAATAGAAGGCCTCAGAAGATTAAGAGAATTCTTAGAAACCAGATCAAAATTAAGCTATCACGAGGTAAAATGATTTCTGTGAAATAAAAAATTTAACTAAAAAAAGGTAGCGAGCTATTTGAGTTGTTTGCTACATGTGATCTTGATAGGGTGATGATCGGTAGCGCGCGCATAACAAGATTAGCTTTAAAAATGGTTATAGGGAGTGGAGGTAGCGTCGCTAGGTCTTGGTTATCCTGTGGTCAGCTTCTTGTACTTCTTACGAAGTGCCCTCTTATTACCCGCCTTCTCCAACCGCCTCTTCATCTCGTTGATTACAGGTATCGGTGTGGGGTTAACCCCGTAGAGGATTGCCAGGTAGAAGCTAGCGTAGTCTCCCACGTAGAGAGTGGAGAGCATTCTGGCTAATTTGCCCCTACCTCGAGACCAGATCTCCATGACCCGAGCGGCACCCTCATCAAGGACCAAGCTCCTAGTAGCCTCAATTCTCTCTCTGATCTCGTCGGGCTCCTGCTGGTCCCGGAGGAGGATCACGCTAAACTTCCCAGTTAAATCCCTTCTCTCCGTCCATCCCACCATCATATTGTGGTTCAACTCCGGGAAGACCTCTGTCTTCGCCGGCGTCTTGCTGCTCTCGTTGAACTGGGTCTTCATCCTCAGGGCCACGCTCTCGTAGAATCCGGAGCCGATGATCAGGGGGATATAGCCTTCAAGGCCCAGGGCGACCTCCTTTGCCGGGTTCTTGGAGACGGGAGTATCAGGCTTGACCTCCTCCACCACCTCTCTTAAAACGGCGATGGCTTCCTCCAACTCCCCGTCCAGACTTAGAGTGACACCAAGCTTCCTCAGGGAGGTGGCGAGGGGTAGAAGGAGGTAGGGGAGGGCGCTCCTGGGAGGATAGCCTTCGGGAAGCCTTACCATGGGGATCCCTATCCCGTGGCAGTATTCCTGTAGCATCCCACCGGAGGTGGTGGCTATGATCATGCATCTCCTCTCCAGGGCCTCTAAGAAACATCTTAAGGTCTCCTCCGTGTTCCCCGAATAGCTGACGGCGAAGACCAGGGTGTCCCTGTCAGCATATGCGGGTAGGGTATAGCTTCGAGGCACCTCGATTGGAATTGGAAGTGTTTCCCTCAACCAGTCTTTGAGGATGCTGCCCCCGATGGCAGATCCCCCCATCCCTGCCACAATTATCTTCTTCGGCCTCGTATACTGGATTGATAGGTCTTCAGAAACCTTAACAAGGGAAGGAATTTCGAGTTTATCTGCCCTCTCGATGGCGTCTTCACAGAACTCTGGGAGCCTTCCGAGATGGTTGCGCATTCCATCCCCGTCTATACTCTTGATCCTTTCCAAGTCATCGAGAATTGAAGCCAACCTATAAACATACATGGTATGACCTGTTTCCATTCTACATTTAACATTTATTAATCAAGAATCTAGCTAAACTAGCAAGTTAGGCTTTACACTTTTCTATAGGAAAATGGGCTAAAAGTATTAATTCTAGAGCCTTAAAGTGGGTACTCTTGAAATTAATTGGGATGCGTTAACATTTATTGCTAGTTAGCTAGGTTACTGCTGAAAGCACAGGTGGACGGGCCTCTCTCATTTTTCCGCGTGTAAAAAGCGATAAATGTAAAAAATTTTTTCTGGGAAGAAGCGTAAATCGCGGCGTATTGCGGCAAAGGCGCCTGGAAAACGGCTCATGGTACAGGGAAATGACGTGGTTATTGCATGCATTATGCCTTGTTAAATCCGTCTGAGATTCCGGAAGCGTCCGAGGAACGGAAGCTCGCGCGCGCTATACGTCAACCTGTGGAACGTCGTGAGGAGCCGAGTCGACGCAGACTTTACCTGCTCGTGGACTTAGCTAGCTAGGCTTCGAGCCATACAACCCGTAATCAAACGCATGCACAGCTCGCGAGAACATCGACGTCGCGTACATTGTTGTTATCTTGAGAAGTGTTTGGGTCCGAATAAGGGAGTCAGCAGTTCCATTGAACTCTTGTAACTTTTAGAAAAGGGTAAAAGGAGGAGTCTAGGTAGCTCAAAAAGTCCGTTAGAACTCATAATTACAGGTTGAAATCTATAAAAAATGTAAAATGGAGAATCTAGCTAGATATTGATCCGGTCTCCCCAAGTTAAGCAAAAGGGTTTTAGGGCTGTTCACCCTTTCGCATATCGTTGACCTCAACAGGCCCATCTGGACTGGTTTCCCGTGCAATGACGCACGAAAACTTGTAGATCTTTGTTCCCTCAACCAACCACGCGTCGGGGGAAAGCCCGGCTTTCATACAGCAGTGTGTCAAGAATTCCTCAGCATTCCACTCCCATTCAACGGGAACTTGGGGTAAAAGCAATCCCTTGAATAATCCACGCTCCACGATTAACCCGTCTTTCCCGACCTCAACTTGCGTGACGTACTCCCTTGGCGTCTTCACTGTGATCAATGCGGGTGGCGTGAGAACGCTGACCTCGATCACCACCCTTTCAAGTTCCTCAGTTGCCAGAGGGGGAAACCTGGGGTCTCCTGTGGCCGAGTTGATGGCCGAGGCAATAGTAGCATCTACCAGGGGGAGTCGGGGCTCCGGATAGCCAATACAGCCTCTCAAGGCTTTCGTCCCGCTCCGCATAACGTTTAACGTTACAAAGACTCCGCATTTTTGGCGTAGAGCCGCAGGGGTGTTCGAGGGAACAGGGATCTTCTCCCTTTCGACC
>JAOZHB010000027.1 GCA_026015035.1 Candidatus Bathyarchaeota archaeon
GACGTGGGCCACATCGACCTCTGCATCCAGTACATGAGTCCTCGGCAGGTCACTCGTCTTGTGCAGAGGGTGGGTCGAAGCGGTCACCGAGTGGGGCGAGTGGCCAAGGGCGTGATCATTACCATGGACTCCGATGACACGCTGGAGGCCCTCGTTATCGCGCGACGAGCTTATCTTGAAGAACTCGAGCCCGTGACGGTTCCCGAGGCACCGTACGACGCATTAGTCCACCAGATTGTAGGCTTATTCACCTTTTCGAGGAGCTGGCGTTTCGATCAACTACTCTCCATAATAAACGGGGCCTTTCCTTATCGAGACTTTCGTGAAGAAGACCTCATCAACGTTTTAACATACATGCACGACCGATATCCGCGGCTGGCGTGGGTCTCCTTCGAGGACAAGGTCGCTCTGAAGCCTCGAAGCAACAAGGAATTGTACACCTACTACTATGAGACCCTCTCTATGATTCCTGATCGGAAAAGCTATCTCGTCGTTGATGAGACAAAGGACATGCCCATCGGCATTCTCGATGAAGTCTTCGTAGCCGAATATGGGGATCCAGGCGTTAAATTTATTGTACGGGGCAGCGTTTGGAGAATCACAAGCGTTTACGGCGATAAAATCTACGTCAAGCCCGTCGTTGACCCAACGGGAGCCATTCCGAGCTGGGTGGGCGAGGAAATTCCCGTTCCCTTCAGCATCGCTAGGGAAGTCGGTCATGTCAGGGCCTTCGTTGAAGCAAATCTCGCACAAGACCGATCTGTCCAAGCAATCGCTTCCCGGCTTTCAAAGGAGTATCCCGCGGATGAGGACACGATTCTCCGAGCTGTCAGCGAAATCGTCGAACACATCGAGAAAGGCTACAACGTGCCCACGGATAAGCGGGTCACGCTGGAGGATTGGGGAGGGTCCGTCGTCTTAAACGCGTGTTTCGGGAGCTTGGTCAATCGAGCCCTCGCTCTTTTAATCGGGCACGTTCTCTCCGAAAAGATCGGTTACACCATCGGCATCCAAGAGAGCGCGTACAGAGTCATCATCCAAGGACAAGACTTCATCCATTCCGATGATGTATATCATGTTTTAAACGAGCTTTCACGCGTGGACTTGGAAAGCGTGGCTGTGAAGGCTGCGGTTAAGGGACGGCTGTTTAAGCGGAGAATGATCCACATCGCTCGAAAATTTGGAGCGGTGTCCAAGTCCGCCGACTTGAGCAACGTAAGCCTCAACCAGCTGCTTAAGAGCTTTCAAGGCACAGCCATCTTCGACGAAGCCGTCAAAGTCACCTTGAAGCGGGACATGGATCTCGAAAACGCCGCCACCGTCTTCGAGGAGATTAAAACCGGCGAACTCGACTTGGTGATTCTCGATACGGGGGGAGACGCCACGCCCCTTACGACTCTTGGCCTCGAAAAAATGAAGAAGCGGGCCAGTCTAATCTCCCCCGAAAAGATGAAATACATTTCCATCGAGTCGGCTCGAGCCAGGCTGCTGAACGAGGTGAAGACCTTCGTGTGTACAAGCTGCTGGAGCTTCCTTCAGATGTCACCCATCAAGGACGTACCTGAGTCCTTTGCCTGTCCCCGATGCGCCTCCCATCAAATCGGCGTCCTCGACGAGTCTGAAGAAACGGTGGCGCGGCTCTGCGAAAAGATAGGTCGGACGATGACCGCTAACGAGGAGAAGCTGATGAAAGAGGCATTGGAAACGGGGGGCCTCATGGCTGAACATGGACGGCTGGCAGCGTTGGTCCTCGCTGGAAAGAATTTGAGCCGCTCAAGCATCAAGGAGATCCTGTCTAAGGAACAACAGATGGGCGACCAACTCTTCGAATTAGTGGTTGAAGCGGAGAGAATGGCCTTGACAAGAAGGTTCTGGTGACGCGAGGACTAGAAACCCCCCCGTTACCGGCTTCCCTGCTTCAATCATCTGACGTTTACTACATGTTCTTCTCGGTAGTCTGTCACAACCTTGAGGTATCCTCGAAGCTCGTCGTCGAGTTCCGGGTCTCCTGTATCAACCCGCAACCCCTTCAAGCCCTGGAGCTTATGCTTCGTCGCAATCACTATAATATTCTCTCGCCCTACTACGCGAATCACCTTCGAGCTTATCTGTTGGTTTCCCCTCCCAAAGATGAAGCCCTGACCGCCAATGGGGGTGACCACGATCTTAGCGATTTTCCCCTGGATTTCCTCCAAGATCCTTGTCTCAGTCACGTCCTTGGCAATGATCTTCTTGTTGCGGAAGAGATCCACGCCTAGAAGCGTCTTCTTCTCCTCTAAGAGGTCACCAATGGTGCGGGTGGTCGTCCCCGGACCGACCACATAAATGACTTCCGTCTTCATTTCCTCAATGAAGTAGATGGCTAGAGCCGCCTGATTCCGCAGCTCCTCGTCCGTCATGACACTCGCTACCTTACTCCCTTGAATTAAAGCCGGCTCATAGGGCGTTACCACGTAGCCATATAGCTTCGCTGACACCCTCCCCCGTCGAAAAGCCTCTTCATCGACGTCCATGACCTCAGCTTCCCGCAGGGGAAGCGCGTTTCCCAAAAACCTCCGAACCATGTTCGCTGCAGCTCGGGCGTCAACGGCGAACACGGCGCTATGCATTTTCACCCCCGTCGGAACCCCCAACACTGGAACACTAGTGCCCAAAGCGTCAAGCACGTCCCGAGCCGTCCCGTCTCCACCACAAAAAACCACCAAGTCAACACCCAACTCCTTCATCTTTGCTGCGGTATCCTTGGTGTCTTGAGGCGTCGTAGCCTCCCTCGTCTCCCCAAGAACCTCAGGCGTCCACCCGACATTTTCCGCTTCAACTTCTCCCATCTTTCCCGCGCCCGTGATGAGTCTAATTCCCGCCTTAACAGGCTCCAGTTCGCGGAGGAAGAGTTCAGCTCTTGCAGGAGCCACGGGCTGAGCTCCTGCTAGTAACGCTTTTTCAAGGATTTCCCTCCCGTCCGTGCCCTTGAGGCCGACTGCGCCTCCCATTCCCGCGATGGGATTAACGATGAAGCCAAGGGATTTCAGTGAACGATTCAAAGGATTAAACGCCTGCCACTCACTCAAGACCTTTAAGTAGACATCTGCGTCACTATGTGTTTCCACATCTCCTATAAAAAGGTGGATTCCTCTGGCATCTGGCTCTCCCTTCAATAGGATGTAACATGACTTGTCGAGGAAAATCAAGGTAAATTCACGCGCGCCAAGCTCCATCGTTTGTTAATGGCGAAGCATTCTTGACTCAAGGACGAGGGATCGCTTCTCTACCAACACGTCTACCCTTAAGGATAAGATAGCCTGAAATGATGGCGCCTCAAACATGCCTCACCGGGGTATCGGCAGCGTTCCACCGCCAAAAAGCTTGTATATTTAAAGACTGCTGAATATAATGACGAAAGACCTGCGTCTTCGTAACAAAGTTAAGCACGTGAACTGAACCTTGAAGAAGATTAAAATTATATCGAGGGCTATTGGCGAGGTTGTAGCAGAATTATTCGAGGAACGAAGTCCTCAAACAGTTAAAGCCCTTTGGGCCGTTCTTCCCATCACGGCTCGGGCGAACACCTGGGGGAATGAGATCTATTTTTCCATAGGGATCAAGATTGCAAGGGAAAACGCAAACGAAGTGGTTGAGAAGGGCGCCCTTGCATACTGGCCACCTGGAGAAGCATTCTGCATCTTTTTCGGACCTACACCAGCAAGCAGAGGCAATGAAATTAGGGCAGCAAGCCCCGTCAACATCTTTGGAAAGATTTCAGGAGACCCGGAGATTTTTAAGAAGGTTCGACATGGAGACGAAATCGTAGTCAACAAAACCGAGTAACTTCTTGCTCATTTTTTCCCAACCCTGTTGCTTAGCTAGGGATGAGGAACGGAGGTTTTTAGAGAAAAAGCATCAAGATCAATCAAGGAAACCCGCATCTATTTCTCCGATTCTCGTTAACCTTTGATCCCTCATACATGGCTTCAGCTCAGTGGATTCTGCATTAGCAAGCTTTAAACGAGGCTCTTGGAAGGCGAATGCGCCTGAAGCCCTTTCATGGGACTTACAGGCATAATCCAAACAAGCTTTTTCTACATAACCCACAAGATACATCAGTGACGGACGTCGTCGAGGCTTAAACGATGCTTGAGATGACAGGAACGTCTCTCGCAAGCTCCTTCCCAGAGTTATCCTTCGGAGAAAACACTTGTCTACTAGCTAGCCAGGCTTCTGCTGGTGAATCAGCGTTCGACTTACTTAAACCGCCCCTTAAGGCGTTCCAACACGTCTTTCAACGTCGTGTATTCCATCTCACCCATGGGTAGACGACTGGGCACGAAGGGACCGTGGCGTCGCATGTAGTCAGCCACCTCGTTGGAAACTGTTCTCGACCGGTCAAAGGCCACGTCGTCAAACAGATCAGCGGGACCAATGAGTCTTCCCTTCGTTACTTGAAATCCGAGAGCCACCACCCTCGTTGGCCCATCAAAGCGAGTACACTTTGCGTCCTTCAACCCCACGGGCATGATCGGTGAGTTGTGGGATCCGCGCATCCACCCGGCTACTAGGTGGGGAAACGCGAAGGGCTCGAGGATCTCTCCTACCGCTGGAAAACTGTGTTGCGCCCGGACGATGGCCACAGGATCGTCCTTGCCGACGTACTTGCCTGCGATTTGACTCAGCTTCGTCGTGCTGATGGCGGCGCACACCTGGTCGTCTTTCGTGTACACTCTTTTGAGTACGTACCTCTCAGTGGATCCGATGAGGGCCAGGAGATCATACATTTCTAGGGGGGTGTCTAAGGTGACAACCTTGTTTTCGAGGACGTCTAGGACTTCGAATTTGAAGCCCCTGTTCATCCTGGGGCTGAAGACTAAACCACTTGTACAGAAGGGATCGGCGAAGATCCTGAAGAAGGGGAGGTTAAAGGCGCCGGGGCCTGTCTTATCCATGAGAAACGTGACAATGGGCTCGCTCGGTCTTTCCTCGATCTCCATTTCCGCGTAACCCGGCCCCATCCCTCGTAAGTTGCCTGAGAACGCGTCGGCGAGGAGGTCTTGACCTGCCGCGTAGAGACCCAATTCTTTCGCCGTCGTCGCGGCCTCTTGAAAGGCGTTCCACGCCATTTCATGGATTTCACTGCTGTCTTCACCGTTTTTATGGGTCATGATGAGTTCCAAATCGTCGCCGCAGTTACATACAAAGTAGTCCACGAGGAGTCCGGACGCCTTGGCCTTGTTCAGGGTTTTCTTTGCTACGTCCAGTAGCTTCGGGTGTGTGACGTAGTGTCCTGCGAGGCTTCCCACATCGGCTTTTATGATGCTGATGGTGATTCGTCCACTCATTTCATGTCACGAAAAAGCATTATTTTATGGATGTAAAATACTACCGGTTCATGCTACTTATCGTTTACGGTCTCAAAATCAAGACCCTGTTATCATAACTAACGTCCTCATCTGACCAAATGTCCTCCGAGATTCCGGGACGTGGACATCAGAACCTATTAATCGAAGGTGGGCCTTCATCCTTTGCACATAAAGGTGATTCGACGTGGAGAAGAAGCTTCGTGAAGATACAATAACCTCTGAAACCGTGTATTCGGGGAATTTGGTGGACGTCGTCGAGGACACCGTTCGTCTTCCCAACGGGAGGTTGACCGTTCGAGAGACCGTCAAACACCGAGGCGTCGTTGCGATGATTCCCGTGATCGATGAGGAGGTCATCATGGTTCGCCAATTCCGCCACGCATGCGGCAAGACGCTCCTCGAACTTCCCGCCGGTACCCTACACCCAGGAGAATCTCCCGACGAGGGTGCCCGTCGGGAGCTTGTCGAAGAAACCGGCTACGTTCCTGGGCGTTTGAAGCGAATTCTCCACTTCTATGTTTCCCCAGGCCACTGTTCAGAGCAGGTATATCTCTATTTGGCCACCGACTTATCCCCTGCCCTTCAAAACTTGGAAGCGGACGAGGTTATCCACGTCGTTAAAGTCGATGTGGCTACCGCTCTACACCTGATTGAACGAAATGAGATTGAAGACGCGAAATCCATCGCTGGAATCCTATACCTCACTAAGTTCCTACGAGACTTGTGATCATGCGTCCCTAATTTGCCGCGCTATCCGCTTTCCAACTTCCGAACATTTCGCTGGCGTCACGCCTTCAGGAGCAAGGTCAAAGGTCATGAATTGTCCCTCCTTAAGAACGTCTTCCACCGCTTGCTCCACCAAGTCACCGGCTTCTTTGAACCCCAGCCAATCGAGCATGAGTTTTGATGACAGGATGGTTGCGATGGGGTTGACCTGATCCTTCCCCGCGTAACTTGGGGCTGACCCGTGGACTGGCTCAAACATCGCGTAATCGTCGCCAATGTTGGCGCCAGGGGCGACGCCGAGGCCACCAACGGTCTGCGCTGCCTCGTCGGATAATATGTCTCCAAACAGGTTGGTCGTCACAATCACGTCGTAGACCTCGGGCTGTCGGATCAACCACATGGCCATGGCGTCGACGCGAACCTCATCAAGGTGTACTTCAGGAAACTCTTGTCCAACCTTCGCAACTGCGTCCTTAAAGATACCTTCGGTGATCTTTAAAACGTTGCCCTTGTGCACGTAGGTCAACTGTTTACGTCGCTCCACAGCTTGGTTGAAGGCGAATCGCACGATTCTCTCGCACCCCCGTTTCGTTATGAGGCGGATGGCGACGGCGGCATCGTTGCCTGTCATAAACTCGATTCCGGCGTACAGGCCCTCCATATTTTCTCGTACCATCACCATGTCGATGTTGGGGTGTAGGGCGGGAACCCGTGGAAGCACCTTAATCGGCCGGACGTTCGCATACAAATCGAACATCGTCCGGATCTGAACCACAGCGCTTTTAGGGGAACCGGGCTCTTCCGGCGTGGTAACCGGTCCTTTCAGACAGCAGTCCGCCTCTCGAAGGATCTGTTTGGTCTCCTCAGGAAGACTCGTTCCATACTTCTGTACACACGTCAACCCCGCCTCGGTAAAAACATACTCCAACTTCACGCCTGTAGCCACATCCTGAACCGCGTCTAACACGGGAAGCGTGGCGTGTATGACTTCGGGGCCGATGCCGTCCCCAGGAATCACGGCAATTCGAACCTTTCTCGACTTTCGCGATGTCATCTTCGTTGTTCACCAAGATCGTTAAGCGTTGTGGGTCATGTGCTGGAGGTTTATTATGTTTTTTGTACTGAGGTAGGACTGTCACGCAAGAGGTGTTACTCGAGTAATTTATCACTCTTCCAGTAATAGACGATTTCTTAAAAGATATCTAGCGATTTGTCAAGAATCTCGGAAGAAGGGATCAAGGCGATACGGGTTTCAACCGGCTTACCCGTGAAGTCGACGAAGAGGCTGTGAGGGAGTTACGGTTATAGGTATCTTGGAGGAGGACGCGTCTATGCGTGATCTTTGGTGGAGAAAGCGGTTGTGATACCCAGCTCCTTTCCCGCCTCGTTAATTTTGACCTGTCCAAATTGGACTATGTTTACCGTGTCCTTGTAGGCGGTCTGTATCTTTAGGGTTCGGTTGATGTAATCGAGTTTGGAGATTATACCCAAGCCTAAGAAGTCTCTATCATTGTTGAGTAAGCCAACGAGTAAACCCTCTTCCTCACCCTCTTTCACAAGGTACACGTCCTTGTGGAACAGGTTTTCTGCCATCACGACGAGGGCTTCGTCGACCCTTTCCCAGGCATTGACGACAATGCACAACGTTCGTGAACTCTCTTCACAATACGTGATCCGGCGTTGGAGGGCTTTTTCCAGGGCCTCTACCCGTTGTAGGTCGACAGAGGTTCCCAGACCTAGGGGAGTATACTCTAGGGCTATCCAATTCATGTTGAGGTTTCTCACGGTAGGCTTTCCTAAATACTTTTTATAACTCTGCTCTCTCAACTCGCGACGCTCATCGCGGTCTCTTCGTTTAACGGCGGACGAGGTGACGACCCTTAGGACGTGGAAGCCCTCCGCTTCCACAGAGTGGAGAAGGGTATCTAATTCTGCGTTTCTTTGAATCCCCACGACAAGGTCGGGATCAACTTTTCGAATCAGCTCCGCTTTATAGGCGTGTGCGTCGTCCCCCTCAATCCAACCATCCGTGTTTAGAATAGTCAAATCGACGGATCCCTCAGGAATCTGCTTCAAAATTGCCGTAAGACCCGACACAACCCGCTGGGTTATGTCGTTGGCGCTGGTTTGCCCGGTAAAAATGATGGCGACTGGTTTAACTGAGAAGAGATCTGCGACAGGCTCCGAAACCATGCTGAGTCCGATGGACGTAGGCGGACCGACGTCTGATTGCCCCAAATCCGCGTCGACGATGGCGGACTTGTCCTGTGATTTGAGCGATTTATTTATTAAATAGGTGCTGAAACTCGTTTTACCCGAGTCTATGCCTCCTAAAACTATGACTGTACAGGGCTTGGGTCGGGAAAGAGCGTTTTCAGTCACCGTCCTCCACGAGTCAGGAATCGTGCTGCCTTCCACCTCATAAACGCTTGCGGCAGCACCGAGAACGATGTCTAGAACTGACGCCTCTTCGGCCTCGAGGGGAAGAGACTTCCCCCTTCGAACGACTATCTTTTCGTCAACAGTCAATTTTCCGCCTAAGACCGCGACGGATCCCTCAAGTACCGTCGCTGAAGCAGGTCCACTGAGGATTACTGTGTTGCTGCCTTGAACCGTTTTACGCATCGTTTCCTCTCCTATGTACTTCCCTTCCGTTTCTCCTAGCGATTCGAATGGCCGAATAAATGTCTTTATCTCGTCTCCTTGGGAAGGGATATCTTCTTGACGGTCGTGTCGTTCCCTTCTCTTCAACGGACTCAATCACCACGTCTAATGGTAACGCGTCGTCTAATAACGCGATGAGGGCCCCCTGATAGGCTGGAGCGCCATCCCCGATCTTCACGACCTTCTCTCTGGCATCCATTCTCTTCACTGCTTCTCTAATTGTTGTCGCCGTCTCCTCAATACTTGACAGAATCCTCGTCCGCACCACTGAGCCATCGTCCATTACCACCAACCCCACTCGCTTCCCGGGGTCAACACCGAAAACCAGTTTACCATATCCGTCTTTTCCTTTAAGTCGCTGAATCACTCGATCGATCACAGGAGACGGGTCCTCATCCACCGCATAGACGAAGACTTGGGGGTGATTAACTGTCTTTTGGTCACGTTCCGTGGTGATGACGGCCCTAACACTCTTAGGTATGGCTTGGTTCGGAGTCAGGCTTAAAAAGGCAAGCTCCCTCTTTTTCAGTTCCGTCACAAGCCTATAATACGCTCTTCCGGAAGAGGTTACGATGGCTATGTCACCCAAAATCATGCAAACACCTCAGATACAAGCATCTACGAACCGCGGAGCCTCGTCCCTCGTTCACAACTTGTCCCTCGATAAAACCTTTCCTCAAGTCAGGCTTCGGGTTCGTCCTAGCGTGAAGAAGCCTTATCACTTCTTTCCGAAGCCTCGTATGCTCTCTTCACCTTGGTTAACGCCGTCTCCGCTTTGGACTGAATCGTTCTCACGGAGTCTCTCCACGTCTTTGCGGCTTGGAGGCGTTGTCCACGCGTCTTTATCATACGCTTCACCTCGTTGGGAGCGGGGCCTCCTCTCACGTCGTGACGTTCAATGAAGTGTGTGGGGTCCATGGCTTCCCCGATGTCTTTCACCTCAATCTTCAGAGAGAGACCTGCGACCTCCTTCAAAAAGGCCTCCACCAGCGTCGCGGAAACCTCGTGGCTGCCAACGTCCTTCGCCGATAGATGGCTAACCAATGAGCCCACTGCTTTGTGAGCAGTTCGAAAGGGAACGGCATACTTTTTCGTAAGCATGTTGGCCAGCTCCGTCGAGGTCGTGAAGGCGTAACAGGGTTTTTCGAAGGAGGGCTCCCGAATCGTCAGCTGGGGATATATTTCAGCGAGGAGGGTCAGGGCACGCTCGACTTCTCCTAGGGACTCCCATACCCTTGGTGTGACTTCTTGAAAGTCCATGTTGTAGGTAGAAGGCAAGGCATTCAAGGTCGATGTGACGCTGACAAAGTTCCCGTGGATGTGACTCATTCTCGCTCTGATGACTTCCAAGACATCAGGATTCTTTTTCTGGGGCATGATGCTGCTCGTGGAGGCAAAGGCGTCTGGCAACTCGATGAGACCAAAATCGAGGGCACTCCAAAGAATCAAATCTTCCACCAGCCTACTCACATCAACGCCGAGGATCGTTAACACCGCCTGCGTCTCTAAAAGAAAGTCCCGAGAACTAACCGCGTCCACCGAGTTTTCAAGGAGGCCTTCGAAGCCAAGCAACTCGGACACGCGTTCCCGACTTATGGGAAAACTCGTCGTCGCCAAGGCGCAGGCACCCATGGGAGACTTATTGACCCGCTGATAAACCTCCTGAAGCCTCTGTACATCTCTGTCTAACATGTCGAAGCAGGCTACAAGGTAGTGGGCGAGGGTTATGGGCTGAGCGGGTTGGAGGTGGGTGTATCCAGGGAAAACGGTGTGGACGTGTTGACGTGCTTTTTGGATGACGGCTTCCTGCAAAGCCATAATTACGTCAACTAGACGAGTGAGGTCCTGTCGCAGCCTCATTCGGATGGCAGTGGACACTTGGTCGTTCCGGCTTTTAGCAATGTGGAGGTTCCCCCCCACCACCTGGTTGGTAGCCTTGACCACTTCTTCCTCGACGTACATGTGCACGTCCTCCAGAGAAGGCTTCACCTCGACCTCCTTAATTCCTGTCAAAGCCTTCAAGAGAAGGCTTCCCTCCTCTGAAGAAATGATCCCCTGCTCCACTAACATGATCACGTGGGCTTGATTGATCTTGATAACCGCTGGAAACAACACGACGTCGCTTTCAATGGACGACGTGTACTCTGTAACATCGGTTCTCGACGAAGATAACCGTCCCCCGTGAAGTAGATCCGACAAGGTTTTCCTCTCCACCGTTTCTATCTAAGTGCTTTCTTCTCCTTTAAAACTATGTAGTCACCATTCTTTCGCCACACGTCTCTTAACAGCCCCCTCTCAAAGCATATACAAAGTAGACTGCTGGATCTGGACTTAAATCATCGAGATTGGACGTAAGGCGCTTAAAAAACACCTTTCCTCGAAAAGAGGTCAGAAGCCAGTCATCCACTTTTTATGTAGATTCTAGAAGGATTGACACGGGCATGTACGATATCTACAGCACTCGATATCGTGGCATCCTAGAGCAAGTCTAAAATGGCCTCTGATATACTCTGCTGTGGAAGTCTAATCTGCCCAAGCAGTCGCCTGTATTCATCCGTAAATTCTGTTAGGAACAGGCTGGCTGCCGTGAAAAGGGTGTTATATCTTCTTTTTCTATGGTTCGTTTCGGCGCATCTTTCGTTTAACGATGTTGGCTGCTTTGGTTTGTAGGCCCCACAGTTCGATGAATCCCTCGGCAAGCGTCTGGTCGAAGGTGGTATCACCTTCATAAGTGGCGAGGTTTAAGTCGTACAGAGTCAGGGGAGACGACCGTCCAACCACGTGCAGACCTCCCTTGTAAAGCTTCACCCTTACCACGCCGCACACTCTTTCTTGCGTCTTGTCTATGAATGCGTCTAACGCCTCTCTCAGCGGGTCCATCCACAGCCCTGCATACACCAGAAACGTCCATTCTTCGTCGACCCGTGCTTTAAACCCCAATTCATGTCGGGTCAGAACTGCCTTCTCTAAATCTTTGTGCGCCTCAATGATGACCTGCGCCGCAGGGCACTCATAGACCTCTCGGGACTTGATGCCTACTATCCGATCCTCCATGTGGTCAATCCTGCCAACGCCGTGTTTTCCCGCAAGGGCGTTGAGACTCTCAAACAGTTCGACAGCGGGTAAGACCTCCCCATTCAAGGCAGTGGGAACACCGTCTTCAAACGTAATCGAAACGTATTCCGCCCTATCTGGAGCCTTTTCAGGCGCCGTTGTCCATTCGAAGGCGTCATCAGGCGGCTCCACACTCGGGTCCTCAAGGGGACCGCACTCCACCGATCTACCCCACAGGTTTTGGTCAGTGCTGTAAATCTTCTTCCTCTCAGGGGGCATGGGGATGCCTTTGCTCCGCGCGTACTCGATCTCGCTGTCTCTAGTCATCTTCCACTCACGGATGGGAGCAACTATCTTTAAGTGAGGTGCCAAAGCCTTGATGGTTAAGTCGAAGCGGATCTGATCGTTTCCCTTCCCGGTACACCCGTGGGCTACACCGACCGCGGATTCCTTTTCCGCGATTTCCACGAGTTTCGAAGCTATCAACGGCCGTGCTAACGCAGTGCTGAGCGGATACTTTCCTTGGTAGAAGGCATTCGCTTTCACACCCTTGAATACGTATAGCTCCGCGAACTCTTTTTTCGCGTCGATGAAATAATGGTTCAAGGCTCCGATGGCCTTCGCCTTCGCCTCAATCGCCTGCAAATCCTCCTGCTGCCCGACATCCACGGTCAAGGTAACGACGTCAACGCCGTAGTTCTCTTGTATCCACTTAATTGCGACCGAGGTGTCTAACCCACCCGAATACGCTAAGACGACTTTATCCGGCATGTTATTCCCTTCAAGTACAAAATCAGAGAACCGATGGAAATAAGAATGTTTCGCATTACGCTCCTGTGAGAAAAGTCCCTTGATGTACTACATCATTCTATATCAAGGGTGCTGAAACGAGGGGGATTATTCACCCCAGTCTTCCTTTTCAATGGATATTCTCTCAAGCGCCATGTTACCTTCATCAACCTCAACAACCTCGAGGTCTAGACCACAATCAGGGCAGCTCACGATCTCCCCAATCATGGCGTCCTCCGGGACTTCGATTTCTGCTTCGCAATCAGGACACAGCTCATTAACCATATTACATCACCTTTCCGATACCTACACTCCTTTTTTCAACTTCCTTAGCCATTTTTAAGAGTTTTGCTTTCATGTGTGAGAGTCCTCCTTCATTGGATGAACTGATAGGCTTCCACAATTCTTTAGAGTTTAGCTAGCGCGCGCGCTATTTTAATTTTGGGAATTAGCAAAATCAGCTTCAGCAAATCTTAAATTGTGGAAATCTCATATTTTTTATGTAAATGTACGAAATAATATTGTTGATTTTTAGGGTGTTAGTTGTCATTATACTTTGTATACGCTTCAAGCTGATTTCTTTGGCAGCACATTTTGCTCTTCGATACGGTGAAGAGGTAAAGCGAACTATTAAAGAGAATACGAATCAGTTGAATGTGACGGCTGGAAGATTTTAGCATAGATTAACAAATGGTAGTCTTTCTCTTCTCTGAAAAGTAGCTAGCTAGCTTGCGACTAGCTTTTTATATCTCGTATTTGTATTCATGTTTGGTGTTTTCTGATGGAACGAGTATACGAGAAATACGCGTGGTTGCTGTTCCTAGCTGTGGGGCTGCTGTGGATGGTGTTTGGCCTTGTACAAGTGTTCAGTCCGGACGGATTGCTTGAGACTGACGCACAACTTATCACAGGCATGTCCTGGAACGAGCTCAAGGCTTCGAGTCCGGTGGCCACTGACTTGGTTCGCTTCCATTACGAGTTAATGGGCCTGCTCAAGACGAGTTGGTCCCTTTTTGTCTTAGCCATTACCCTAACGGGTTACAGGAAGGGAGAAAAGTGGGCTTGGTATACACTGTGGTTAGCGCCTCTCGTCTTGGTGTGGAATGCAATCTTCAACGTTAGCTTTGTTGGTGACGTCAACCGGGCGCTGCAGTCGATTCCGATTATAACCGTGACGCTTTTGGGGCTCCTCCTTCCCTACAGGAAGTTCTTCCCAAGATAGCCACGTGTGCATGTAAATTATACACATAAACCAACATATAATGTGGAAATAAAATGGTTAAAAAAAGAATTTTTTTAAGTTTAGTATTATCAATCGTAGGTTATCTTTTAGGTATTATAGCTGAAGCGACTCATGGTGCTGATTCAGCAATTTATATGGCTTCCTGTTTTATCAAAATATTGTGTTATATAATTGCAGTTCCACTTGCACACTCTGCTGGTAAGATTATTAGAAAAGAATCGAACACTATTGGGATTCCGGGTTTAAGATTTGTAAGTTGGATTACCTATGGTGTAGCAATAGCTCATTTTATGACATTTTTTATTTGGACAGCCGATGGTAGCCGACTCCCAGATGGACAGATAACTATAGACGCTGCGATTTTTTTTATTGCATCGATGTTAATGATTGCAGAAGCGTGGAACTCATATAAAAGTAAAGAATAAACATCTATTAAATTTAGCTAAACGCGCGCGAGACTCTATGAATATACCGAGTGGTACATAGAATTTTACCAAACAATTATATTGTAAAATTTATCATTCTCGAACGCAAAAAATCAATAATATGTCCCTCTTGGAACATTTTTGACGCGTTAATTCTATTCTTATTTAATTGTAGATGGGGGGTAAGCATATATCAGAACTAGTAGGCGTATGTAAAAATTACTCGTAGCCGTTAAGAACAGTTATGAAATCTCTTTTTTGCATCGAACATTGGTGATGTGTGCGGATTAAAATTTAAACCCCAAACCCAAACCCCCAAACACACCTTAGAGAAATTCTATAAAGTCAGCATATTTCCGTTGATCACCAGTCTTCATAATATTCTCATAATTCAAAGCACAAGGGAAATTTCTGTTAGCCAATAAAAACAATACCCAGAATAATGACAAAAATAGCCTTTCTTTGAATTACCAGTCCTGTATCTACATCTATAAGCAGATTTTTCTTTCCTCAATTTAACCATAAATCCAAAACTTCATCCTTCAAATTAGCGCGCGCACGACGGAGTCCCTCACTAGCTACTATCTATAAGAACAAGCAGAGTATCAACTATAAGGAGAATAAAATGGATTTAGACAATAACATTACCAAAGTGAGAGAAGAGTTTCCTATTCTCAAATACAAGACATACATGAATAGCGCAGCTCATGGTCCATCCATGCGACGCGTCTGGGAGGCAGTTAAAGATTTTTGGTCCTTTAGGATGAAAGAGGATATGAATCCCATCATCCCAGACGCTAAAGGAGAAGCAGCTAAGATCATCAACGCAAACGAAGATGAGATTACCTGGTGCTCAAGGGTTACTCAGGGATTTAACATGGTAGCCAGCATCATGGACCTTGAGAATGGTGAAAATGTCGTGGTCACCGACCTTGGTTATCCCTCAAATGTATTTGTTTGGTTACCATTCCGAAAGAAAGGTGTCGAGATCCGGAGGATAGAAAATAGAGAGGGAAAAATTGACATCGAGGATTTCGAAAGCGTTATCGATGATAACACCCGAGTCGTTTCACTGAGCCGTATCGAGTGGACGAGCGGTTTAAGGCACGATATCAAGGAGATATCGGCTATAGCCCACGAACACGGGGCGCTGGTGGTAGATGACGCTTATCAAGCAGTTGGACCAATTGATATCGATGTCCACAAAGACAACGTAGACTTTCTCCTTACTGGTAGTGGAAAATGGTTATGTTGCCATCCAATGATCGGAATCTTTTACATCCGAAAAGACCTAATCGATAGATTCGAGCCCACTTATAGATTTTACAACCAAGTGGAAGAAGCTTTTAAGAACCAACCACCTTGGACTCATCCATCCTCAGATAATGTAATCTCCTACGATAAACCACTCCTAAAAACGGCAGACAAGTTCTATAGAGGCTGCGTCTCGAAGGAAGCTGTCTGGGGATTTCACTCTGCCCTCGAATATTTCAACGAAATCGGAGGAAAGCAGCGAGAAGAAAGAGTCCTCCAGCTGAGCGAGTATCTCATAGACGGCCTCAGAGAACTCGGTGTAAAGGTAAACACTCCTTTAGAACCGAATGATAGAGGAGGCCTCGTTACATATACTACTGGAAAACATAATCTGAACCAAGAGAGTCACCGGAGATTCAAGGAGGAGAGTATAATTGTAGCTCTAAGATACTCTGGAGGGATAGGCGGTATCAGGGTGGCGACTAACTTCTTTAACACCGAGGAGGACATTGACAGATTGCTCAATGTACAGGAAAGAGTCCTTAGATGACCTAAATTATTGGTGACGGAGTGAAAATAGGCTACAATACTCAAATTAAGAATGGAGCGCGCGCGCTTATACTTCTGATCATTGGTTTAACGCTTCCAGCCAAAGCGATCTTAAGAACAAACCCACACAAAACAAGAAAAGACTGACTTGAATACGCGCGCGTCCAATAGTGAGTATTTATTTCTCCAGAATAGTTTTTAGCGCGCACGCTATTAATTATGAGGTTGTAAAATAATGATTGAAAAAAAGATGCTTGAAAGACATAAGGCGCAGTGGTTGGTTGATTTATTAAAGGAAGCGAAAGGACATATTGATGAGGAAAGGCTGGCAAGCATACTTGAGAATCGTGGTCGTGCTTGTATAGGTCCTACCAACATCAAGAAAGCCAAAGATGCAGCAAAGGATGCTAAAGATTTAAACGAATTCCTGAATAAGTTGGGAAAAGCCTTACAGATGCTGCAGAGAGAAGGTGATAAAATCTACATGGTCTATCCCAAATGTTATTGCCATGAGATAAGAGGATTCAAAGGCGATATTCCTGATAACTATTGTTATTGTTCTGTGGGCTGGGTTAAGGAGATGTTTGAGCAGGCTTTAGGTAGACCTGTAGAGGTAAAGCTTGAGGCATCTGTTTTGCAAGGAGATGAAGCTTGTAGATTGAGAGTACTGTTGTAAGCTAGCTAGCTTTAATACCGCATTTCTTGTTAACTGTATAATTTTATAACAATCAAATTAAAACTTAAGTTTATTATAATGCGTAGTATGTCCGTGTCATTTCCCTGGATAACGGGTCGTGTTCTAGGCGCCTTTGCGGATAAACGCCGCTATTTACGCTCCTTCCCAGAAAATTTTTTTCAATCGACCCCCCTCCACACGACGAAAGAAGGGACAGAGGCGCGTCCACCTATACATACAGCAGTGGCCTAGCTAGCTGGCAATAACTGTTAATGTATCCCAATTAATTTCCGGAATTTACACTTAAGGGCCTTAGAATACACACTTTTTAAGCCTTTCTCATAGAAATCTGTAAATTTAAAACAGCTAGCTAGCTGATACTGCATTTGCCCTTTCTGGTTATGTCTGGCTACTGTTTTGCTTGGGTGACCAAAAGCTATATAATTCCTTCCATCTACTAATAAAAACCTCTTAAGTTAGACTGTTTAGAGCATTTCATGAAGGCGAGGCATGAATACTATGAGTATAGCGATTCTCTACGAATACGCGGAGACTGATGAGCTGGGGATTCGGATGACGGCTGAGGAGATGGGCGTCGACCTAGTGTACATCCCCTTCCGTAAAATAGCCGTGTCCATAGGTGACGACGGCTACAGCTTCAGGAGTAAGGGCCGCGATTTCTTCAATCGGATTGAAGGCGTTAATTCGGTGTTGAATCGAACCCAGAGTAAGAACCGAAGGATGTATGCCGCCAGCCTCTTCGAGGCCTTAGGCCGATACGTGGTCAACCCCTTGTCCGTGGAATACGTGTGTTTTAGCAAGTTCAGGACCTTGGTCGAGTTTTGGAGGAGGAACATCCGCATTCCCAAGACCGTCTATATTCCCTGCGACGCCTACGATAAGACCGTTACGGGGATTGAAATCCGCAACGAAGAGGACATCGCCAGCCTCATCCAAATGAATCTGGGGGCTGGAAACGTCGTTCTCAAACCTGACGGCGGTACCCACGGGAAGGATGTGCGACTCGCCAAAGACCTCGATTCCTTAACCGAAATGCTTTCCACCACCTCACCCTCCATCATAAACCCGCTGGGTTTTGTGGCCCAAGAGTTCGTCGAAAAATGGTTTTATGACTTGCGAATCATCGTCTACAAAGTCCGTGGGAAACCCCCGTTCTGTTACCCAACGGCATTAGCGCGAGCAGGCTTCAAGGACTTTCGAACGAACACCTATTTGGGAAACATGGTCTTCGGCGTCGAACTCCCCGCTGAAGTCAGGGAAGCCTCGATTCGAGGCGCTAAGGCCGTTGGAGGTGAGAGCGAGGCTTGGCTGCTGGCCATGGACGGCATGTTTAACATTGGCGAAGACCGCGACGTCGACGATGAATACGTCAAGGCTGAATTGGAAAAGCTGGTTCCCCCGTTTGACAAGGTGAAACAGGTCAAGCAGAATAAAATGAAGAACCGGGACTTTCCCGCGTGGAGCCGAATGCTGGAGAACGCGTATCAAGACTATATGGACACCGAGGCCTACGCGAACGTTCGAAGTGTAATCAGTGAGAGCATGGAACGATGCAAGGACAGCGTCATCTTCCACGAAACCAATTCCTGCCCTGAATTCTGGGAGCAGACGCGGATTATCGCAGGCATCAACGTGGCAGTTCCCTTGATCGAGTGCGCGCAAAGCGTGGACGGCTGGAGCTACTACCAGCGGATAAAAGATTATTAGCCGAGAGACGACCCCTATTCTTTAAAGCATCGGAGTGAAAAGGTGGAGACCGTGCGGGTTGGCATAATCGGTGGCACAGGCTACGTCGGCGGCGAACTGCTACGCCTGTTACTCAACCATCCAAGCGTGGAGATCACCGCGGTAACGTCGAGGATGCGGGCTGGCGACTACGTCTATCGCGTTCACCCAAATCTGAGAACGCGTACACGGCTCAAATTTGTCCCCATGGACTTGGAACAGGTTACTGAAGCCTGTGACTTCGTCTTCGCAGCGACGCCCCACGGGGCAGCCGTGGACTTGGTGCCCCCTCTCCTTGAGCGGGGTCTAAGGGTCATCGACATGAGTGCAGATTATCGTCTTAAGAACCCTGCGGATTATGATCGATGGTATGGCTGGACCCACGGTCATCCCGAGCTTTTAAGCGAGGCCGTGTATGGGCTTCCCGAGCTTCATCGCGAAGAGATACGGAAGGCGCGCCTCGTCGCATGTCCCGGGTGTATGTCCACCGCCTCCATCCTGGGGTTAGCGCCCCTTATGAAGACGAAGGTTGTTGAGGAAAAGCGGATCGTTGTGGATGCTCACATGGGGTCCTCAGGCGGCGGAGCCACGCCCACACCTGCCTCCCATCACCCTGAACGGTTTGGCGGGATAAGGGCGTACAACGTTGAAGGTCACCGACACCTAGCCGAGATTGAGCAGGAGCTTAATCTGCTCTCTGATGAGGCCGTCGCGGTCTCCTTCACCGCCCACGCCGTTAACATGGTCCGAGGCATCTTAGCCACCATCCATGTATTCCCGAAGACGCAGTTGACGGTTCCCGAGGTTTGGAGGCTCTATCGTCCCTTCTACAAGGGTGAGCCCTTTGTACGCCTCGTCCGGGATGTCAGGGGCCTGTATCGCCTTCCCAACCCCAACATCGTTATCGGCTCTAATTACTGTGACGTGGGCTTCGAGTTGGACAGCCACATCAATCACCTAGTCGTTCTCTCCGCCATCGATAACATGATGAAGGGCGCGTCTGGCCAAGGCGTCCAATGCTTGAACATAATGCTCGGTGTGGATGAGCGAACGGGCTTAACAAATCTTGGGTTCCACCCCATGTGATGTACCATGTTGATTGTGGCGAAAGCTGGCGGAAACGTGCTGAAAGACGGGGTTCCTGAACCCGTCATCCACGACATCGAGGCCACTGTTTCCGCCCATCGACTGGTCTTCGTACACGGTGGAGGCGTCGAAGTAACCGACATCGCTACCCAGCTGGGTAAGCCCCAGAAGTTTGTAGTCTCCCCCCAAGGTTTCAGAAGCCGCTACACCGACCGGGAAACCGTCGAGATTTACACCATGGTCATGGTGGGGAAGCTCAACTCCCAGATCGTCACGGCCCTCGAAAGCCACGGTATCTCCGCAGTGGGCCTCTCTGGGCTGGATGGGCGGCTCATTCAAGCCACGCGTAAGAAGCGGCTCATCATCATGGATGAACGGGGAAGGAGACGGGTGATCGATGGCGGCTACACGGGAACGATAAACGAAGTGAACACGACGCTTCTCAACCTCCTCCTCGAAAGGGGGTATGTGCCTGTGGTGGCTCCCGTGGCCACCAGTGAGGAATTCGAGCCTTTGAACGTGGATGGAGATAGGAGCGCGGCCTATGTCGCAGGCTTTTTGAAGGCCGATAAACTTGTCCTGTTGACCGACGTTGAGGGCCTGCTCATCGATGGAAGGGTCGTGTCAAAGCTGAATGCACATGAGGCGCGGGAACTGCTTCCAAAGATCGGTCCGGGAATGATTACCAAGATCTATGCTTCCCTCGAGGCCCTCGACATGGGGGTGAGTGAGGTCATCATCAGCTCAGGCCTCATCGAAAAGCCTATTTCCTCTGCGATCGAGAATAAATGTGGAACGGTGATTAGACGTGAATGAGAAGGAAATAATTGACATCGAACAGACATGTATGGCGAACACCTATTCGAAGAGACCCGTGGTCATCGTAAAGGGTAGGGGCGCCACGTTGTGGGACGTGAATGGACAGGAATACATTGACTGCATGGGCGCGTACGGCGTCTGCGTAGTCGGCCACAGCCACCCAAGGGTGGTTGATGCCATCCAGCAGCAGGCTGCAAGCCTCATTGCCTGCCACAGCTCCCTCTACAACGATGCCCGGTCAACCTTTCTGAAGAAAATCGTGGACGTCACCCCGAAGGAGTTGAACAAGGCCTTTCTCGCCAACAGTGGAACGGAGACTGTGGAGGCCGCCATCAAGCTAGCGCGGAAGCACACGGGGAAGACCGAGATCATCGCCTTCATGGGAGGCTACCACGGAAAGACGTTCGGCAGCCTATCAGCCACGTGGAACAAGCGGTACCGAACACCCTTCGAACCCCTCGTTCCAGGCTTCAAACATGTTCCCTACGGGCGACCTGAACGGGTAAAGGCCGCAGTGACGGATGAGACCGCCGCCATCTTAGTCGAACCCATCCAAGGCGAGGGCGGAATCAAGGTGCCACCAAACGGCTTTCTCGGCGAGTTACGGGAGATCTGCGACGCGAAGGGAGCATTGCTGATCTGCGATGAGGTTCAAACGGGGTTAGGTCGAACAGGACGATTCTTCGCCAGCGAGCACTTCAACGTCGTCCCCGACGTGATGTGTCTCGCCAAGGCGGTGGGCGGCGGTGTTCCCATCGGCGTAATGGTTGCCAAGGAGGAAGTAATGGCGTCCCTGAAGCTGGGGGATCACTCCAGCACCTTCGGAGGTAACCCCCTGACCTGCGCAGCTGCCTCCGCAGCCGTAGACGTGGTGGTTGAGGAGCGACTTCATGAGCGAGCAGCCAGCCTTGGAACGTATTTTATGGCGAAGTTGAAGGAGCTACAGGAAAAGTACAGGCTTGTGCGGGAGGTTCGGGGAATGGGCCTAATGATCGGCATGGAATTTCGCTTTGACGTGTATAACCTAATTCTGGGCGCCTTAAAGCAAGGTGTCCTCGTTTTGGATGCTGGGAGAAACGTGCTCCGCTTCCTACCCCCCCTCGTCATTTCAAAAGATCAGCTCAACCGCGTAATCGAGGTCTTGGACGCGGTGATTGGGGAGGAGGAACGTGCGAGAGTACGCCGTTGATCTCCTCCAAAACATGCTCCGCCTCTACAGTCCCACGGGAGAGGAGGCAGCGCTCTCCAGCTTTCTAGTTAAAGAAATGGAGAGGCTGGGACTTCAATCGTGGCGAGATGAGGCGGGCAACGCCGTCGGAGAATTTGGCTCTGGCGAGCCCGTCATCCTCCTCTGCGGCCACATGGACACCGTTCCCGGTGTGCTCCCCATCAAACTGGAAGACGGAAAACTCTACGGTCGGGGCGCTGTGGACGCGAAGACACCCCTCGCCGCCATGATTGCAGCGTCTTCCCGTCTCGTAAAGGAGGGGTTTTCGGGTCGGATTCTCGTGGTTGGGGCCGTTGAGGAGGAGGGCGTTGGGCGGGGCGTGAAGCACCTCGTCGAAACGGGGGTGACCGCCGATTACGCGATTTTCGGCGAGCCCAGCGGCATCGAAAACATCACCATCGCCTACAAGGGAAGCCTTCACCTCAAGATTAAGTGTGAAACCACGACGGGGCATTCATCGGCTCCCTGGCTCTACAAAAACGCCATCGAAGAAGTCTTCAAAATCTATGAGCAGATTAAAGGTGTTCAATTCACCCAAGAAAAAGCAGAGAGCCGATTCTACTCTGTCACCTCCAGCGTTACAAAAATTGAGGGTGGCAACGAGTTTTCCACAGTCCCCTCCAGCGCGGGCCTCCATATCAACCTGAGAGTTCCTCCCACCCTATCTATTGAGACGGTTCTAGACGCGGTTTACAAGGTGATTGAGGACTACCGCGGGGACAACGCTGGAGTGGATGTGCGTCTATGGGTGATAGATTCCTGCCCCCCCTACGAGGCAGATAAAAACTCTATCCTCGTCCGCTCCATAGCCTACGCCATCCGACGGGTGAGGAAGAGTCAAGCAGTCTTAGTCAGGAGAACGGGGAGTGGTGACATGAATATCTTTGGGTCTGCAAGACACGTTCCCGTTGTTACATATGGGGCGGGGGACGCCCACCTCGACCACACGCCTGACGAGTACGTCGTGGTCGACGAGTACTTGGACAGCATTAGAATCCTCTGTGAAGGCGTGAAAAAACTCGTGGAACTACACATCAAAACAACAAGAAACGTGGGGACAAAGTAGAGGCCGCTGAGTCATCAGAACGCGTGAATGGAAACGCGAAGAGAGTGGAACCTTAAAAACAATATAAACTACGATGATAATACCGTGTGAATTCACTCACGTCTCACCGTGAAATATGGCGATCGAATATGGATACGATGGAAGTTAAAGGGGTTCTGGAAGAGGGAGCCGTGATTATTCAAAGCCTTGAAGACGCGGAACCGCTTCTGCAGGGGGGATATGGCACACGCCGCGATGAGGAAGCGGGCTCCCTTCTCACCTCGTGGGAGGCTCTTTACCTCCTCGCTGAGGATCGACTCAAAGTATTCGATGCCGCGACGGGTGAAGAGCTGGACTTCCAAGTCCTGTTAAGCAAGTTCAGAGGTGCTGATCCTGAGGTGTGGACCAGATACCTCATCTACCGGGACTTGAGGAAACGGGGCTACGTCGTTCGAGATGGCATGGGCGTGGGTATAGACTTTCGACTCTATGCCCGAGGAACTTACGGCGAAAAGGCAGCGAAATACATGGTCTACGCTGTCTGCGAGGGAACTCCCATCCCCGTCCAGAAGCTTCAGGAAGCCCTCCGCATCGCTCTCAACATGAAAAAGCGACTCATCGTCGCCGTGATGGATCGACGGGGAGAAATCGTCTACTATTCCCTCGGAACCTTCAGCTGACAGCACGCATCTGAACGACATACTCTCTCTGATACCTTAAAAGCTAACCCGTTTATCCCGTTTTTACGGGAGACGTATGGATCATCCGCTCTCCTATTTGCGTTAGTAGTCGCCCTCGTATTCAAAAGAAGCAAAGGGAGGGATGTGGTTCGTTGCGTGGAACCCACTAGTTTGCACGAGAGGACTGATAAAAAAGGATTGAATGACTGTTGTTGTATTCATCGACGGGTGTAGGATACGATGCCGCCGATTACTGCCATTAACGCGACGAGGAACAGGATTCCTGGCCACCAGAAGTCGTAGTACCACAGAACGGCTAGGCCTATAATAAAGACGCCGCCCGATATAGCTCCCCACAATCCAGTACCAGACCCCTCTGGGCCGAAACATGCTTTCCGTTCATCCCGATATCCACGTCTAAACGTAACGGGCTCTGCTTTCGTCGGGGTTACTGGAGCTCCACAGTGAGGGCAGAACGCATCGCCCTCTTCCACTTCCTTTCCACAACTTTGACAATACGGCAAGCAGAAACTCACCTTCACTATTCCATACTAATATTACTGAAGTGTTATATATATAATTAATACTGGAGGGACCTCAAAGAGTTTCGCGCATTCTTCAGCAGTTCCTACTATACCCGACTCTTTCACTTCTGACTCGTAACCGAACAGCTTTATCTTGTCTAGCTAGCAATGACTCTTTATGCATCATATTTCAAACAGTTCGATGACTTTTGCTTCCTTTTCCCCGGTTATCCTGGCGACGACGTGGATATAATTCTCTAAGCCCGAGTTTCTGATCTTGTTTCTCAATAACTCGTCGACCTGAAATATGCCGGCGGAACCGGTCATCGATATGTTGATTATCACGGGCTTATCCCCGCCCTCCTCGATTTTCACCCGCTTAATGGAGAGAGCGGAGACGGAGTGAATGTTGATTTTTCCCGCCTCGAACGGAATTCGCGCTCGTCCCTGCTCCATGTCTACGGCATCTGCTACCCTGACAACCCCTGCCTCGATGGTCAGGGGTCTCATCTGATGGTGATGGGTCGAGAGGGCATGAAGGATCTCTGACGTCAAAATGACCGCTTGTGTCTCATCGTACATCGATCCGAGGTAGCTCTCTAGAAAGCCCACCGATAGAAAGATGCTGTGCTCATCATGCTTTTCTCGTTCAACGGCCATCCCGAGATCGTGGAGGACCGAAGCAAGCACCACGACGACTTCCGCGTCCTCATCCGTTAAACCGTAGTCCTTGACGACGTTGGGGACCACCCCACGCTTCATCAGGATCCGCAGAATCTTCAAAGCCGAGTTCGCCACGATCTTGACGTGGGTTGGCCCGTGATCGGAGTATCCCATGCGGTCGATAGCCATCACGTTGGCGCATCTCCAAAAGGTCTGTATCCGAACGTCCTCACTGATCGTCTGCATCAACGTCTTAAGTTTCTCGTTTTTCCCGCAGGGAACCCTTAGAATATTACGCGACAGAGTTTCCACCTCACTAGGTTACACTAGACCAATGGGGCTTTTAAACTCGTGGTTTGCTTTCTCCAACGCAAGAATCGCAAGATTAGTATTGACGACCTCGCTCGCGTGTGTGTAGTTGTCTTCCCAATCAGAAGGAGTAATCTATAGTAGCTACTTTCTATAAGCTAGTTAGGATTTACGGCATCCATTAATGCTTCAATTCTTGTACTTCATAAACGTGGTAAACTGTTATGCTTACATCATAAATGCTGAAGAGTCAAGCCACGAAGGAGGTACATCATCTCTACACCACCAACAAGGCTACGGTAAATATACCTCGATAAAAGCATCGTTGCAGATAAAAATAATGCTGTGAAACCCAACAGTAGACTGATAAAATGTTTCTGTTTCATGTCCTGTTAGACTTGTGATCCCTGTTAGCTAGCTATTGTATACTTTTGAGTGCAGTGTCTTGCAGTGTAGACATCCAGCTTAAGTATCGATGCCACTGATTGTCGTTACAGAGAAGATAGTAAAAATTGAAAAAAGGAGGAAAATAACTTGAAGCGCGCGCGCGCTCAACTAAAGCTGGCTACTCTCGAGTATAAGGGTGCGATTCTTAAAAGTGGGAAGGCCATTGGTGGAAGTTTGGTGGGGGCGGCGGAATCATCGAAGTCGACTCCCTTGAAGAACTTGCGGCTATCCTCGGTAACGCCCCAAACGCGGGATTCGTTCGTTACGAGGTACATGGATTAACTACGCTCGAAGCAACGAAAAAAGTGATACAGCAACAACTTGAAGGGCTCAGAAGCTAGGTAGCTAGCTACTCTGCTAGAAAAATGAACTCCTTCTTTTTGATTCTCCGTCCTTATTTCAAATCGAAATCGTGAGGGAGCGAATATCCGTGAATACTGCTAACGTAATTCAAAAACAAAATCTCTTCCAGCAGGGACGGTGTCCCGAGTGTAGCGGCAGCGAGTTTGTGACGGACAAGGAGACCGGTGAGATCGCGTGCAGCCAATGCGGCCTCGTTCTCCAGGAAAAGGTCCTCGACCAGAAGCCCGAGTGGCGAGCCTTCACCCCCGAAGAGACGCGGAAGAAGGTCCGGACCGGTCCCCCCATCAGCCTCAAACGATTCGACATGGGCCTCTCTACTACCTTCCGCCCCTACAAGGACTCCTACGGTCGATCCCTCCCCATGCACGCACGCCTCAAGATGACTCGGCTGCGCAAGTGGAACAACCGCGCCCGCGTCCAATCCTCCGCTCAGCGGAACCTCTCCCAGGCCATGAACGAGCTTACCCGCCTCTCCGACAAACTCCACACCCCCGCGAGTGTCGAGGAGAACGCGTCCCTCATCTACCGGAAGGCCTTGGACAAGGGGTTGATCCGGGGACGCTCCATCAAGAGCATCGCCGCTGCTTCCCTATATGCGGCATGCAGGTTAGAGAGTACGCCACGAAGCCTTAAGGAAGTTGCAGAGGCAAGTACGAGGCGACGAAAAGAGATCTCAAGAGGCTATAGACTTCTACAACAAAACCTCAACATCAGGATGCCTGTGGACGATCCAGCTAAATATGTCTCAAAAATCGCTTCACGTGTACGGCTTGACCAAACAACTGAAAATCTCGCGATAAGGCTCCTTCAAAAGGCGAAAAAAATTAAGGAGGATGTCGGAAAAGGCCCCACAGGCATAGCGGCCGCAGCGTTATATATTGCCGCTATCATGAACGAGAGCAAGGTGACCCAGAGAGAACTCGCTAAGGCTGCGGGTGTAACAGAGGTCACTGTTCGAAACCGCTATGGTGGACTTAATAAGAGTCTTGATTTGGGATTGAAATGAGTTCCTAGGGGCCAAACGTCCTTCATTTTCAAGGTCTACTTGTATACGATTTCAGCCTCCACCACCTGCGGGAAGTATTTCAGTGTACGAAGTAGCACGCACGCTATTGCTTTTTTGATGACCTCGATGTCTCGAGTGAGGTCATTCAGTTTTGAGACTATGCTTTGTAGTTCGTCTTGTACCTCGAGTAGCTAGCTATAACGTTGGGAGACAAACTAAAGAGAAATCGTCATAGCGACGGTACGGAGCATACAAAGAGAACGATACCAAAAATGGGGCATCTCCACACTTTCGCTTCGAGACATTGGATTCGTTTTCTTCGAAAAACAGATGCTTCACGCGTGATGGTTTGTGTATGTTAATTAGTCGACTGATCAACATAAGATACGATAGAACCACCTCACATATCCCTCGTGTTTTACCTGACGATAATCGATTTGAGGTGTTGACTTTTCGTTTTCGGTGAAAGTCATGGTTGATGAGACTTCAGTCTTCACTCGATTTCACCGTCACACCCTTTTTACCTCGCCTTCTGCTCGATTTCCCGTTTAGATATCATTATGCTTCCAGCGCGTAGGCGTTAAGCCACTCACCTATACCTTTATTATTTCCCTATCCCCTTCCCCCCCTTCAAGGGGGAAAAGTGGATAAAAGTAAAGTAGCGGCCTTCACGAGGCTTCTGCGGCCGATAAACGGCGTTATGATGGCGTTTGCTGTCATAATAGGCGCGGTCACCCTTCAAAAGAGCGTGTTCCCCTTTACGCCTCTTCTCCTGGGATTTGTAACGGCCTTCACCTTAAACGGCGCCTCTATGGTGACTAACGATTACTGGGATCGAAGCGTCGACGCCGTTAACGAGCCCACCCGCCCTATACCGAGTGGCCAAGTCTCTACAGGCGAAGCCTTACTCTACGCCTTAATCCTAATTGCTATAGGATTGGTCTCGGCTTATCTGACGAATTTTGCCTGTCTCTTCGTGGCAGTGATTTCCCTCCTTGTCTCCTTGACCTATAATAGGTGGGGGAAGCAGATGGGGCTCTTGGGTAACTTTATGGTTAGTGCCTGTGTAGCCATTCCCTTCATCTATGGTGGTCTCATTTATGGGGGGGTAGACTTCACTCAACGAGGGTTTGTCCTCTCGCTTTCCTTCGCGTTGATGGCTTTTCTCTCAAACACGGGTAGGGAGGTAACCAAGGGGATAGCCGACGTAGAAGGGGATAAAACGAGAAACGTTCGAACCCTCGCCATAAGCCGTGGTGCGGGGACAGCGGCCTCGATCAGCGTCGTGTTTTATCTTCTCGCCGTCGTCTTAAGCATGTTTGTTTGGGTGTTTGGCTGGGTTTCATGGTGGTATCTGCCACTGGTTATACTTGCTGACGGGGGCTTTATATGGTCCTCTGTAATGTTGCTACGGGATCATTCCAAGGAAAATGCTATAAAGGTTAAAAGAAGGGTTCTTGTTTGGATGTTAATAGGCCTCCTGGCCTTCATTATTGGAGGTGTTTAATGTGACGATGTATCGAACCGTTAGAGGAATGCGGGATTTTCTTCCAGCGGATTTGGCTAAACGCCGATTCGTCGAAGAGAAGGTTCGGGAATGCTTCAACTTGTATGGGTACGACGAGGTTGAGACGCCCATTCTGGAGTCTTTTGACTTGATCAGCGCCAAGGCGGGGGACGAGATTCGGCATCGAATGTACTCTTTCAAGGATCTCGGGGGGCGGATGGTCGCTCTGCGACCCGAAATCACCCCCTCCATTGCGAGGGTCGTCGCGAACAAGCTCCGAACCGAGGTCAAGCCCCTGAAGCTTGGCTACATCGCCAACTGCTTCCGCTACGACAATCCCCAGATGGGGCGTTACCGGGAGTTCTGGCAGGCTGGCTTCGAACTCTTTGGCTCGAGCCACCCGGTGGCCGACGCCGAGGTTCTTGCGGCCAACAACGCGTTAATGAGGCGGCTGGGGTTCACCGACTTCTCCATCAAGATCGGCCACGTCGCCATCCTCCGCGACGTTTTCACTGAGGAGAGCATGACAGAAGCCGATCAGAACCGGTTGATGGAGTTCATGGACAAGCGGGAGCAAACGAAGGTTTTCCGACTCCTCAGCAACTTGCAGGTTTCGGACGGTTGCCAGACGACGATGAAAGAGCTCTTCACTCTGAGGGGCACCGACTGGAAGCGCCTCCTAGGGAAGGGCCGCCGGATTCTGCAACACAAGGAGGGGGCGTTGGTGGCTTTGGATCATCTGGAAGCGATCATAGGCTTCGCTCGATCGCTCGGGGTGGAGACGGAGTTTTTCCTAGACCTCGGCTTCGCCAGAGGCTTGGAATACTACACGGGCATGATTTTTGAGGTTTATGTCCCCGGGTTAGACATTGCCCTTGGAGGCGGTGGACGATACGATCGCCTCGTCGAACTCTTCGGGGGAGAACCGATACCCGCCGTGGGCTGCGCGCCGGGAATTGACCGGATCGCTTTAGCGCTGGAGAAGAAGGGCCTCTTCCCAGAGCAGTTGACGCACGTGGAGAAGGTTCTCGTGATTGCCATCCAAGAGGACCTGTTGCCAACGGCGTTGGAACTGGCGTCTGACCTGCGAAAACAGGGCGTTGCCGCCCACAACGAAGTGACGGGGAGAAGCTTGGGCTCCGCCCTATCCTACGCAGATAAAAAGAATTACCGCTACGCGGTGATTGTTGGATCAGCTGAATTGGAGAAAGAGTGTGTCATCCTACGCGATTTGAAGGCGGAGACGCAGAGGGAAGTCCCCATCACCCATCTCTTCACCGAAATAGGACAAAGTTGACGCGAGTTCCGACGAAACACATTTTATATGCTGGGGACACTTCCTGTACGGTAAGGAGGTTGAGGGATTGAGGATACTGACCATTGGCTGTGGACACATCGGTTCAGTTATCGCTAGGGAATTAGCTGAAGCCTTGCCGTCGGCGGAGATCATGATCTCCGATAGCCAACGGGAACGCGCGGAGGAAATTGCGTCCAACATCGGCCTGGATAATGTTCGTTTCATCGAGTTAGACGTTTCCGACCAAAGGACCGTTGTTAAGGCTTTGACGGACTTCGACCTCGCGGTGGGACTTACCCCCGGCAGGGCGGGGTATGGGGCGGTCAACGCGGCGATTCAGGCGGGGGTGGACATAGTTGATCTTTCGTACATGTCGGAGGACCCCTTCACGCTGAATGAAGCGGCGTTAGACGCGGGCGTCTGCGTGGTCCCCGATTGCGGTGTCGCACCCGGTTTAAGTAACCTTCTCGTGGGTAGAGCGGTCTCCCAGCTCGATGAGGTCCATGAGGTTTCCGTCTTGGTTGGAGGTCTTCCTGAGACGCCGACTCCTCCGATGAACTACACGGTGACGTGGTGCGTGGAGGATCTGATAGAGGAATACGTTCGAGATGCGTTAATCGTCAAGGACGGCAAGCCGGTCACAGTGAAGGCACTGGACGGCCTCGAGGAGGTGGAGTTCCCTGGGGTTGGCAGGCTTGAAGCGTTCTACACCGATGGCGTGCGAACGTTACACCACACCGTGAAGGGCGTCCGAAACATGTGGGAAAAAACGATGAGATACCCTGGCCACGTCGAGAAGATCAAGGTGTTGCGGAGCCTCGGTTTCTTTAGTGGGACGCCCGTTACGGTGGGGGATGATCACGTTGTTCCCCGCGACTTGACCACCGTCCTGCTAGAACAGCGGTTAGGCGTACCCGGGATAAAAGATGTCGTGGCCATGAGTGTTGCGGTGGAAGGCTCCGCGAACGGGGTTCCGACCCGCTACCTCTACCGTCTTCTGGATCGGTACGATGAGCTGCAGGGGATAACCGCTATGGCACGAACCACCGCGTACACCGCCTCCATTATCATCCAGCTCCTCGTCCAAGGCGCAGTCAAAGAACGGGGCGTAGTCCCTCCTGAAGCCCTTGGCATGAACCGTGCTGTGTTCTACGCTGTCATGACGGAGCTGGAGAAGAAAGGGATACAAATACTCCACGAGCGTGAAAAATTAACCTGAGCGTTGGGTTAAACTAGGCCGTTCCTGAGCCTGTCTGTCGTTCGTCTGCTTGTAGCTTGAAGCGTAAACCGAAGGCACGCGACTGACGTGGGAGAGCGTATGTTGAGGCCGTGGACGGCTGTGTCTTAGCGTTTCACGTGTCGCTTGCTCTTCTCTTCGCGGTATTCGACGCGTTGCCTGAACTCCTCCTTTTTTCCCGCGTTCCAGTTCTGCACGGGTCGGAGGTAGCCTACGACTCGCGAATAGACCTCTGCGTTTTCGCCACACGTTGGACATGTGAAGTGTTCGCCTACCACGTATCCGTGGTTCGGGCAGATCGAGAAGGTCGGCGTTATCGTGAAGTAGGGGATCGTGAAGGTCTCCGCGATGGTTCTGACCAAGCGCATGCATGTGGCGGGGTCGCTGACCCGCTCGCCGAGGAACCCGTGGAAGATGGTGCCGCCATTGTAGAGGCGTTGGAGGCCTTCTTGATGCGTTAACGCTTCGAAGATGTCATCTGTGTAGTCCACGGGTAAGTGGGTGGAGTTGGTGTAGTAGGGCGTCTTCACGCCCGCAGTGATGATCTGGGGGTACCTCTCCCTGTCGATTTTCGCCAAGCGGTAGCTCGTGCCTTCTGCAGGCGTGGCTTCAAGATTGTAGAGGTTCCCCGTGTCCTCTTGGAACTCCAGTAGACGACGCCTCATGTACTTGAGCACCTTGACGGCGAACTCTTTTCCCTCTTTCGACGTGATGTCTTGGCCCAGAAAGTTCAAGCAGGCCTCGTTCATACCGAGCAGGCCGATGGTTGAGAAGTGCCATCGTAAGGTGCCGAGATACCTCTGGGTGTACGGTAATAGCCCTCTCTCTATGTTCTTCTCGATGAGCCCCCGTTTCACTTCGAGGCTCTCCTTCGCCAACTCCATTAGCTGCCCTAACCGCTCAAAAAACGCGTTTTCCTCCCTCGACTGGAAGGCGATTCGCGGCAGGTTGATGGTGACTACGCCAACGCTCCCGGTCTTGTCGGCGAAGCCGAAGTAGCCTCCGAAGCGGCGATAAAGCTGTTTGAGGTCCAACAAGAGCCGGCAGCACATGGCCCGGACTTCCCGCGGGTCTAACCCGCTCTTCAGGAAGTTCTGGAAGTAGGGGATGCCGTACTTCGCGGTCATCGTGAAGAGTAACTGACTGTTTTCGGAGTCCCAGTCGAAGTCTTCCGTGAGGTTGTAGGTTGGAATGGGGAAGGTGAAGGGACGGTTATCCGCGTCGCCCTCGATCATCACCTCAAGGAAGGCCTTGTTGATCATGTCGACCTCTTCTTGATAGTCTGCATAGGTCTCGGTGAGCAGCTTTCCCCCCAGAACGACTGACTCGTCCTTCAGGTCCGATGGAATTGTCCCGTCGAGGGTGATGTTTGAAAAGGGGGTCTGCCCGCCCCACCGCGACGTCACGTTCAACCCAAAGACGAATTCCTGGAGGGCCTGCCTGACCGCTTTGTACTCCAGGTGATCCTTTCTCACGAAGGGAGCGAGGAAGGTGTCGAGGGAGTTAAACGCCTGCGCCCCCGCCCACTCGTTCTGGATGATGCCGACGAAGTTCACCAGCTGATGCAACGCCGTACCCAGATGTTGCGGTGGGGCCGACGCCAGCCTCCCGGGGCCTCCCCGCACCCCCTCGGCGAGCAGCTGCCGCAGACTCCATCCCGCACAGTATCCGACGATGCCCATGTATAAGTTGTGAATGTGGAAGTCGCCGTCAGCGTGAGCTTGCGAGACCCTCGGGGGATACACTTTTGTGAGGGTATACCGGCGGATGACCTCTCCCGCACCCCGGAAAAAGACGCTTGAAAAGGAGAAGGGGATGTTGCTGTTTTCCCTGATTCTCCAATCGGCCTCTTCCAAGAGGTCGTCCGTGAGCTTCACCACATCCACATACTCTTCTTTCACACGCTTCCCATTTTTCATCGTCAACTCGTCCACCCGTTATTAAGGTATATGTGCCTAAGGCTCTTCCAGACGTCTAATACGACGTTGCCCTTCGGTTAGCCTGTTCCGAGGACATTTAAGACGGTTCTAGTATATAACTCATCGAAGGATTATGTGGTCTCAAGCTAGCTTCTTCATTATTCCGTTTTTGGGAAAAACGTCGTGCCTTTGTCTATAAGCGGAAAACGCTTTCCATTTTCGTTAGAAAACCCTTTAATAACATAATTTCTAAAAATAAGTCCGTAACAAGGAGATAATTTAAAATGAGCGGAAAACGAAGCGATATTGAAATATCGGCTGACATTCTACAAGTGGCGAGGAACGGAGCGAAGAAGTCCCACATCGTGTACAAGGCCAATTTAAACTTCAAGATCGGCAAGAAGTATCTGGACCGCCTCATACACTCGGGGCTACTGAAAGGCCCCAATGGAGAGAGCAAGGTCTTCAGGACGACGGAGAAGGGAGTGGACTACATCAACTACTACCACGGCCTCAAAGACTACCTACGTCCGTCTCACCCCATTACCGCAAGCGCTCGCTAAGTTTCTTCAAAACGCTTCACACACGGCCCTTTTTTCTTCAGCGTGGCTTGCTGAGCCCTATGGTTCATCATAACCGTATTGTGAGTTGCTCTTTCTCGATTATATTCGCGTTCTGATACTATAGAATAACACATGGCTGCTGGCTTTCTATTCCTTCTACTCGACAGCATCAACTCCTAGTCGAAGTAATTACAATGAGTAGGGTTTGGATTCAGCTATGCGTGGGTGGAAGGCTTTTTATGGCGGGTAAGTTGTAGTGTCAGACGTCGGAGTGTAATACTCCGATAAAAAAGGTGAAGCTTGTTCGAACGAGGTGGATGGAATGAGTGTCGTAGCCATTGTTAAAGGGGCGAACCCCGTCGAAACAACGGTTAAAGCGCTGGAACTGATCGGTTCTGAAGTGGACAGGGTGCTCTCCGCGAAGAAGCCGGTTTTGATCAAGCCTAACTACATCAATTCCAGCCCACCCTCGACGGGAATCACGACGGACGCCAGAGTCGTTGAGGGAGTTATCACATTTTTGAAGACGCGAGGGGTCGACGAGATTGTGGTCGGTGAGGGGAGTGGATGGGCCGACACCCTTCGCGCCTTCACCGTTGCCGGTATCGACGCGGTTGCGGAACGCTGGGGTGTGAAACTCGTGGACTTGAATAAAGACGCCTTTGTCACTGTGAACCCCCCCGAACCGTTGTCGCTGACGCGGGTTCGGGTCGCGAAGACGGCGATGGAGACAACAATCATCAGCGTGCCCAAGCTCAAGATCCACGGGAGTGCCACGGTGACCTTGAGCCTGAAGAACATGATGGGGGCTTTGGCCTCGAAAGGCATTATGCACAACGGGCGACTGAGCCGAAACATCGCGGACCTCGCCTCTATCCTGACACCCCACGTCGCCGTGATCGACGGCATCATCGCGGGAGAAGGGCATGAAACGCGGGGCAGCCCCGTGGCGATGAACCTCGTCATCGCGGGAACCGACCCCGTGGCCACCGACGCCGTCGGCTCCGCAGTCATGGGGGTTCCACCCAAGTCGGTTCGACACCTCCGCTTTGCGGAGGACAAGGGCCTTGGAACCTGTGACTTGGAGAAGATAACGGTGCTTGGCGAACCCATTGAGGCAGTCAAACGAAGGTTTCATCGTTAGCGAGGTTTGCTAGCTAGAGATCAAAGCGCGCGCGCTAGCTGTTAGTTAACTCGAAGAACCCACATCCACACAGGAGACAGCCAAGGTGCGAAAACAATGTTACATTACGTTCCTAGCTAGCCTGCTAGCGAAGATTTTATATGTCATAATATGACATTCAAAATATGAAACGGTGTGAGTTATAAATTATCGTTAACGGACAAACAGATGGAAGAATATTTCCACAAAAGCGTCTTCAAATCCATTCGCTGTAAGACCTTTCAGAAGCTATTACTTATCTGGTTTCTGCTGCTTGATCCCAAAGAGATGGGCTACGGCACTCTTTGTGACAGGCTACGCATGAGAGCTAAGGAAGATAATTCTAAAACGATGTTAACTAGATCCTTAGACTTAGCTTATCATTTAAAACCTGAAGACATCATGGAAATCCTTAATTGCTCAAAACGTACAGCGATAGATTATATCCAAACAGTTCAATATTTAGTTTCATT
>JAOZHB010000032.1 GCA_026015035.1 Candidatus Bathyarchaeota archaeon
ATTTACATGGACGAAGCGCGTTGCACCGGTTGTGCCCTCTGCACGTATGCGTGCTCCATGAAGCACTTTGGCGTCATCAACAAGGACGCTTCAAATATCCAGGTGCGACAGCCTCAGATTCCCATCATCAAAGGAATCCCGGTAACATGCTCTCAGTGCCAGGTGGATGAAAGGGAGTGTGAGAAAGCATGCCCGACAACTCCGAAATCAATCACGTATGACATGAAGACCATGCACATGGTGATTAACAAGGCAACATGTCTGGGTGCGGGTTGTCTGCTATGCCAGAAGGCTTGTAACGCCAAAGCGGTAAGGTTCAACGCTGCAGTGTCTGACAAGCCCTTCGTCTGTGACCTGTGCGACACTGAAAACACCGGCAATCGGGATCCCGAGTGTATCAAGATTTGCCCCTTTAGTGCTCTCAATTTTAGAGATAAAGGCGCACATCACTGGCACCGACGAAGCATTATGGAGAAGGCAGAGATGCTCGCCAAGCGAATATACCCTATAACCAAAGAAAGCTTTTGCTTTCCTGACAGGAATTGGTAAAAGGAAAGGAGGTTGTGAAATGGCTGAAATAACGTTTTATCTGTTAGACGTGGATTTAACCAACAGGACGAGCAAGAAGGTGGATGTTACCAGTGATGTCAAGATATACTGCGCTGGCAGGGGCCTGGCTAATAAGCTGATTTGGGACCTGGTACCACAGGGGGCAGACCTCCTCGGTCCACAGCAGATCCTGCACCTCGGCGTCGGGCCGCTAACCGGTCTCCTCGGGGGCAATATCTCCGTTAATCACATAAGTCCCCTGACCGGCTGGGTAAACAGAGCTTATAGTGGCGGCACTTTAGGCCCCGAGATGCTGGATGCTGGGTACAACTGTGGTATCTTGTTGAAGGGCAAGGCGGATACGCCGGTCTACCTGTATGTGTATGACGACAAAGTGGAGATTCGGGATGCCTCCGACCTATGGGGGCTGACGGTCACGAAGACTAATGCCAAACTGCAAGACCGCTTATTCAAGGAGACGGGCGAGATATTCAGCATGGCGACCATAGGGCCCGCCGGCGAAAACCTGGTGCGATTTGCCAATGTCGTGGTTGACGGTTTCCGCAGTGCCAGCAAGCGTGGCCCCGGCGCCACGATGGGTTCCAAGAACCTCAAGGCAGTGGTAGTGCGGGGGACCAAGGGCCGGACATACGCCGACCATCAAAAAGTGTGGAAACTGTATAAGGCCATGACCATGAACGCTGAAAATCAGTACCTCAGTAAAGGTTCCCGACTCGATGGCATTACCGCTTGGTCCGCTAGTCATTATAGAAATCCATCCACGCTAGAGGACTTCAGTTATGGATCAGCGATGCCCGGCATCAAGAACAACCACACGCTTTGGGTCCCCGAGTGTGACAACTACAACTACAAAGACTTTCTTATGCGATACAAGCTCTGGTCACACGCCTGCCCGGGGTGCATCCAACCCTGCTACCTGTCCTCCTTCAAAAACCTGCCCGCACCCCTTGGAGCCGTGGTTTGCAAGCACTTATACGATAACTCGGGTGGGTGCTCCCTAAACTGGATGCTTAAAACCTACGAGGAGCAGTCCGTGGTAGCAGCTGCGCTGGAAGAACTGGGCATGGACGGGGAAGAGGTAGGCGGAATCGTCGCCTGGGCCATGGACCTCTATGAGCATGGCATCATCACTCAGGCGGACCTCGGTGGTATTGACCTCAAGTGGGGCGACCTGGATGCTGCCTTGGAACTATTGAAGAAGATAGCCTGCCGAGAGGGGAAGGCGCCCAACGCCTTGGCTGATGGCTTCTGGCGAGCCGAAAAGGTCTTTGGCGAGGAGTCCATCTGGTATGCCTACGAGGTTCACGGCTGCGCCATGGATACCCAGGAAATGCGGACCGGCACGAATAGATTCAGATATCCCTCGAACCATACTGGCGCCCGCAAGGGCGAAATGAGAGACATGAGTGAGTCGCTGACCCAGTGTAATACCATTAGAAGACACATGGTGAATGCATTCGGCAGTTGGGAGGAAGCGGTTCGCCTGTTCCTAAATGCTGCCTGCGGCTGGAATATGACTATTGACGATGTCTGGGACATGAACTGGAGATACTACTTCTTCAACCGGGCCATAAGCCACCGTGAGGGCTTCAACGTCCCCTTGGGCAGTGCCGATGTCCTGCCCATTCGGGCCTACACGGAAACCGTTACCGACAAATACGGTACTAAGTATCTGGTAGACGAGTCTTACTGGCGGTCAACCGAGTGGCCGGACTTTTTGGAGAAGGAATGTAAGTTGAACAGGGACGGTTCGCTACCCAGAAGTGAGCTGGTGCGTCTTGGGCTTGACTTCGTTATCCCGGTACTTGATCCTTTGGGAGTCATAGGTCCATAAACGACCACTCGGGGAACCAGAAGAACAAGATGATTCTCTGGCTAGGCTGTTGTCCACATCATGTCAAGATACGTTCAGAGAACAGTAGCGGGCTGAAAAAGGAGTATCCATGAATCAAGGCGATAGTCCACCCAGAGTGTAGACCGGAGGTGAGTGCCATGGTCGATGAAGTTCTCAGATCTGACGCGCGCGCACAGTGGTTATAGGTTGTATCCCGGCGGTCAAGGTAATAACATATATCGTGGGACTTGGTGGACTATTAACCAAGAGAGTATTAATATATGATGGGCTAAGCCTGATGTTCACAGAACTCAAGGTCAGGAAAGACCCCAATTGTGAGCAGGGTTGTCAGTTAGGAGGCAAGGAATAAGAATGGGCATTATAACGGTAAAACTTCCTTTATCGTATGTGCAGTCTTTTACCGATGACACGGACTTTGTGCAGTTAACACTGGACGTAGTTGAAGTACGCGGAAGCACAGTTGGCGAGTGCCTTAACCATTTGGTTAAGCAGTTCCCCGACATGAAGAAACAGCTTTTCACTAAATCTGGTAACTTGTTCGATAATATTATCATCTCTGTTAATGGAGAGAGTGCCTACCCGGAGCAACTGGCTAAGTCAGTGAAAGATGGGGATGAGCTTAACATAGTATTCATGATTAGCGGTGGGTAAACGCGCACTTCGCTTGGCATCCCATTGAGCAACGCGCGCGTGCTCCTGATAAGAACAGTAAAAACTGAAAAATGAAGCTAACTAGCTACCCTTTCGAAAGACGGCACGCCTATCAGCTAGCTATTCGAATTCATATAACTATGAAACGGGTTATATGCAAGTTCAATCCATCTGAATCTATATACTTTAGCTAGCTAAACCGTCCCAGGATATTGAGTTCAATACGCTAAACGGTTGAACGCCATGAGGAGACAGGTCGACACACTCAACAGCACATGGTCCACGACTGCCTAAGCAGCTTCGAGCCATGCCAATCGAACCCCACCTCATGTAAAACTAGCAAGAACGTCGACTTCGCATACATTGTTAGTATCTTTTGTAGTATCTGGGAACTGAATAAGGGAAGCAGATATTCTATTGTTCTATTCACCTCTTGAAACCTTATTGAAATAGATGTACAATTAGGAGTGTAGCTAGCTTCTATGTGCAGAATTTCAATAACGCCTCGCTAACCATAGTAGGTCTTATATGGGTCTTGTCCTCGTTTTTTGGTTAAGGAGGACTTTACTTTTGAGAGGAGGGCAAATAGTAGCGAAAATCCTGAAGATTGAAGGAACCGACTTTGTCTCCCACTACCCCAGTGTTGGTAGTGTTATCGGGGACGTAGCAGATGAGGGCGTCAGAGTACTAACGACGCGACATGAGAGAACCGCCATAGCAATGGCAGATGCTTATACGAGATATTCGATGGGACATAAGCACGGGGTGGCCATGAGTCAAAGTGGTCATGCCGCTCACAACCTAATGGGCGGTATGGGACAGGCCTTCGATGACCTTTCCCCCATACTGATGATGCCCGCAGGCTCTCGAATGAACCAACTTGAGAAGAGGCGGTGGGACTCAGCTGCTAACTATACGTGTGTCACCAAATGGAGCGCACGCCTTGATACTGCCGTGAACATCCCCGGTCTCATGAGTATGGCTTTCACTAGGTTGAGGACGGGAAGGCCAGCGCCCGTTCTTCTTGAGATGATGCGTGACGCCTTAATGGGGGAGATTCAAGATTCGGACTTCAACTACGAGCCTGTGAAAGGCTGGAAATACCAGGGAGATCCTCATGATGTTGAGATCGCTGTACGCGCGCTCCTGAATGCCAAGAGACCTGTGCTTTATGTAGGCGATGGCGTGCTTCGAGCGGATGCGGCTGAAGACTTTAGAGCGTTTGCTGAACTCGTTCAAGCACCGGTCATCACCAACTTAAAGGGTAAGAGTGCGTTTCCAGAGGATCATCCGCTCTCCGTGGGGTTACGCGGAAGGGCGCTCTGGATGTGCATGAGTCGGGCTGACCTCGTCTTTGGCATTGGAACCAGTCTGTCTGGTGCACATGGAACGCCGATACCACTTGGAAAGAAAATCGTGTTATGCAACATCGGCGAGTACGATGTCAACATGTATCAGAGAGCGAACCTCGCGGTCATCGGGGACGCGAAACTGGTGCTCCGTCAACTGATTGAGGAGGTCAAGAAGCAGACTAACGGCGGCGGCGTCAAGAGAAACGATGAACTTGAGACGGAAATTGCACGGGAAAAAAGGCTTCAATTGAAAGAATGGCTGCCCAAACTTACCTCAAACAAGAAGCCCATTAACCCGTACCGGGTTATTTGGGATATGATGCATACGTTTGATAGAACGAATTTGGCTATCACTCATGAATCGGGTAGCCCGCGAGAACAGTTGGGCGCCATCTGGGAATCCCTTCTTCCGAGAAGTTTTCTAGGATGGGGACATACGACAAACCTGGGTTTCTCGTGGGGTGCAGCCATGGCTGCTAAGCTTATGTGGCCAGAGAAACTCTCCGTAAACTGGGTTGGAGACGCCGCGATGGGTCACAACGCGATGGACTTAGAGACGTCGTTGCGGGAAAACCTACCGATATTGACCGTTCTTAGCAACAACTCAGGCTATGCCACCTACGGTCCAAGGGGACGGTCAAGGCTGCCCGCAGCCGTCAAGATGGTGTCTCCCAGTAACGTAATAAGCTATGCCACCATGGCTGAAGGGTTAGGCTGTTACAGCGAGAGAATTGAAGAGCCCGATGAGGTAATACCCGCATTGAAGCGGGGGATCAAAGAAGTTAACGCAGGAAGACCCGCCCTCATTGAAGTGATAACCGACTGGGAGTCAACACGGATAAGCTACCAAATTCCGAACGAGTATCAACCTGGGAAGCTGTAAAACCCTTAATATCACCTATTCCCTTTTTCCCTTAGCTAACCTATCGCCTGAATAAGAAATCAATTTTGAAGTGTAAAGCTAGTTCACCTTTTAAGAAAAACCTTCGCTAAAAACAGGGTAGCTAACTCGATTGTCAAATAAAAAAAGGAGAAAGATCGCGATTAACGCTGCTAGCTAGCTATCGAAGTAGGTTTCTCCTTCCTTGAGACGCTTTCTAACCGCCTGCTCATTCAGCTCTATTCCCATTCCTGGTTTATCTGGCACTTCAATGAAACCGTCCTTGACTGCGTTCTTCGGAAGCCCCTTCACTAGGCCATCCCACTCAGCACCGACGTTGGGTAACTCGAAAGCGATGTAGTTTTGAGGTAATGTAGCTGAAACTTGGATGAGTGCTGCGAGGCCTATGGGGCCGTCGCCTATCCCGTGGGGTGCAATCAGGATCCCGTGCATGTCGGCGTATTCCGCTACCCACTTGAGTTCCATGATGCCCCCGACGTCGCAGGGGTCTGGCCCAATTATGTCAACCGAATGCTTCTCTATTAGGCCTTGGAATCCTTGTCTGAGATAGATCTGTTCACCGGTGTGGATGGGTGTGCTGGTGCTCTGAGTCACGGTGCGGTAGATGTCGGGAAGGGTGTAGGGGGTGTAGTCTCCTGTGATCATGTCCTCTAGCCACATAACATTCAGTGGCTCCAAGGCCTTTGCAAGCCTAATGGCGTCAGGTACTTTCCAGCCGGGGCCACAGTCCAATGCAAGCCCTACCTCATCTCCCAGGGCCTCCTTTAATGCTTTCACGCAGGCTATTGTATGCTTCAATCCACGTTCAGTGGTGAGTCCCGTTTGATAGAGATAGGGTTGAGTCGGAGGTAAGGGCTGTTCTCCATAATGGTATTCAGGAAACGTGGAAGCCATCGTTGAATGAAAGCCGATGCCCCACTTCATGATGGTGAAGCCTCCAGGTAACTTCTTCCTTTCACTCGCGTGATTGTAATAATCTTCTGGGGACGTACCCTCCCGACGTAAGCCGCTGGGAGAATAGGGCATGTCTCCACCGTTGTAAACCCTCACTTTATCTCGGACTTTACCCCCCAAAAGTCTGTAAACCGGGACACCGGCCGTTTTTCCAGCGATGTCCCAAAGAGCCATCTCGATGGCGCTGACACTGCTTCCCCAGGGCTTGAAGGCTCCAAGGCGGCGTATTCGAAGCATCACTCTTTCCACGTTAGTGGGGTCCTGCTCAAGAATGTACCGTTTATAATACAGAACATGCGGTTTCAAATAAGAGTGTTTTGACGCCTCCACTTGGGCAAGGCCACTGATTCCTTCATCAGTGTCTATTCGTACCAATAGCGCGTGTAAATCGCTTATTACCATGCATTTAAGATTCGTTATCTTCATCTGGGGCCTCTCACCTTCTTACTTACTATCTTATGACGTTTCCAAATAAGCTTTTCAGCTAGCTAGGTGTAGTTTAGACTGTTCTTTTGGTAAAAAAGTCATTTAGTTAGCCACTAAGCGTAACTAGCCAGTATTCGTACACAGGTTTTCTTGGTTACTTGTAAGACTTATATACCATGTTAAAAGAATAGTACGAAGGCGAATTAAAATGAATGGAATAGAAGCAGTAGCAGAGATCCTTAGGCTTGAGGGAGTGCCATTCGTTGCGTGCGAAGGAGCCGCACCGATACCCGATTATTGCGCTGACGTTGGTCTCAGGATAATCAATTGCAGACAGGAGCGGGTGGCCGTCGATATAGCCCATGGCTACGCGAGGGTCAGTCAGAATCCAGGGGTTTGCTCGATGATGGGTACGGGAGGAATCGAGAATTCTTTCGCTGGCGTGGCTCATGCTTGGGAAGACCTTGTGCCGATCCTTGTGCTACCTGGTGGTATTAGTCGACTACGGAAAGGCAGTCGCGACTTTGAAGCCGTCAACAGTTATCTCAGGGTCACGAAGTGGGCTCAAAGCATCAACTTCACGTCACGCGTGCCAGAGATGATGCGCCGCGCCTTCACCTATTTGCGGTGTGGAAGGCCTGGGCCGGTGCTTCTGGAGCTTCTTGGAGAGCTGCGAAGTGAAGAACTCAGCAGTCCACTCGAATACAAGCCTGTTGCGGGTTGGAGACCGGCTGGAAACCCCCGTGACGTGGAGGTTGCAGTCAAGGCACTGTTGGCCGCGAAGAACCCATTGATTTACGTGGGGACAGGAGTTTATCGCGCAAAGGCTGAAGAGGAATTGAAGACGTTTGTTGAACTCGTTCAACAGCCCGTCATGACTACGATGAACGCTAAGGGCGCGTTTCCAGAGAATCATCCCTTGTCTGTGGGCTTCATACGCGGGGAGCCAACGGAATATTTCCTGGGAAAAGCTGATCTGATCTTCGGCATAGGGGCGAGTTTCAATAGACACTTCACGGCATTGATGGTTCCCGCTGGCAAGAAAATCATCCAGACAGCGTGTATCGACGAATATGACCTTAATAGGGAGTATCCAGTGGATCACGCTGTCATTGGTGACGCGAAACTGGTTCTCACACAGTTGATTGCCGAGGTGAAGAAGCAGGCTGGTGCGATACGGGAGAAAGGTGCGCTGAAAAAAGAGATTGCGGACGCCAAGGAGACGCACTTGCAGAACTGGATGCAGTGGCTGACATCAGATGAAAAACCGATCAATCCTTACAGAGTCATGTGGGATGTGATGAACACGATCGATCGGGATAAATCAATTGTGACACACGACGCGGGTAATCCCCGAGATCAATTGAGTTCGTTCTGGGAGACAACGGTTCCCCACGGCTATATCGGCTGGGGCCACGTTACCACTCTTGGCTTCGGGTTGGGAGCTGCAATCGGTGCCGCGCTCGCGATGCCTGATCGACTCTCCATTAACTTCATCGGCGACGCGTCCATTGGTCAAGTAGGCATGGACATGGAGACTCCAGTCAGAACGAAGATCCCGATGATGACCATCATCCTCAACAACGGGCAATACGGTGGATACGATCGTTATCACCGCCATCCAGAAACATACCTGGTCACCGGAGATTATACAAAGGTCGCTGAAGGATTAGGAGCCTACGCGGAGCGGATTGATGAACCGGATGAAGTGATCCCTGCGGTCAAGCGTGGCATGAAGAAGGTTGACGCTGGAGGATATGCCGTCTTAGAAATGATGACTGCCAACTTCCCCAAGTTTCCGTCCTTCGCTGGTTATCCAGCGAGGAGAAGGTAGTATCCAGTAGTGAGATGCTAGAGCTCTGTAGTTAACCCTCACCTTTTTTATTTTTTTTCTTTTTTTATTTACTCGATGACGAGGTAGTGGATAATCTACCTGGCTGTTGGGCCACTCCTAGCAAGTCCATCATCAAGAGGGCATATACCTTCGTGCTGTCTATGAGCCCATCGATAGTGACATACTCATTATAGGTGTGGGTGTTTCCTCCGCGACCAATGCCATAACTAACGAATGGTCGGTCAGGATACTTCAAATTAAACCATCCGTGGTCGCTTGACCCCCCTGTCGGTCCTGTAGCAATAGTGGGTGTGAAGCCCAGCACCTTCGCCACAGACCTCTGAAGAGCCTTGACGAGCGGAGAGTCAGGTACCGACACGGAGAAATTCATCCACCTCTCGGGGTTCCAGGCTACTTCGGCATCAAACTCTGGGTCTTCCGTCTTCAACTCGTCTACGATGGCCTGGATCTCTGTCTGACCACTTTCAAAGGTTTCGTGCTGTGGTATGAGCCTCCTATCTATTTGGACTGTGCATATGTCTGGGACGTTGTTCCCCGTGGTAAAGGCGTGGACTAGGTTAATCGAGAACCGTGCCCTGCCTTCGATCTCCACATCTCCAGCCTTAAACTTCAACCTTCGGTTGTTAACCTCGTGCCTCAGCTTCTCAAGACGTAAGATAAGCTTCGCACCTTGGACGGCGGCGTTCAAACCCTGATCATTGCGTCCCGTATGCTGTGTTCTTCCCTTCACGGTGATCCTGTAGTAACCACGACCATTGCTTGCTATACCCATGGTTTTTCCGTCACCGCCGCCCCCTGCATATAGGAGATAATCTGTGTCGCAGAGGCCCTCATCCACGACGTACTTCATACCCCGGTGGCCGCCGAACTCCTCGTCGCAGACAAAGGCAAAGACGATGTCTCCGTTTAGAGTCACCCCCGCATCCTTTATCGCCTTTATAGCAAACAACAAGGGTGGTATCGGGAACTCATGATCGTTAACCCCACGCCCATATATCCGGTTGCCTACAATGGCTCCGCTGAAGGGTCCGTAAGTCCATTTCGTAATATCCCCCGCAGGTACCGTATCGTAGTGGGCGTAAACGGTGAGGGAAGGCTTACCCGTTTTACCGTAATAATGCCCCATCACGTTTGGTCTATCCACGATCTGTTGTACAATTCTTACGTCATCCAGGTTGAACTTCGCGGCTTCCTTGACAAGAAACTCGCCTTTCTCTTTTTCTTCACCCGAATAGCTGGGTATTTGAACAAGCTTCTGCATTAAAGCTACAATCTCGTCCCTGGATTGGTCTATCAGTTTAATAACACTTTGTTCAAGTACAGATAAGGGCATATCATTCCCTCCTTACCATTAGCCAGCATTAAGGATATATCTTCTTCTCCCCTGTACCGTAGCGCGCGCTACTCCCCCTCTTTCCTTCATGAAATGTATCACATTCATAATGAAGAGCTAGCTAGTTGAGACCTATCAATCCAATAATTTCCTAGTAAAAGGTTTACTCATTTATGCATTCTTTGGATGGCCCTTCAAATCTTAGGGTTGCTAGACATCAGCGTACGCTGAAAAGGAATAAAATTTTATAAAATAGGATCGAGTAGTGATAATTGGTGACAAATCGAATGGATGCCTCGGAAGAGTGGGATATTGCGGTTTGTGGATTAAATTGCCTTCGATGCGGAATCTATCAAGAATCCAACAACAAGGATAGGGAGTGGCAAACGAGAATAGGGAAGTCCATTTTTGGTGTAGACGCAGACATTGACCCAGAAACGATAAGGTGTGGTGGATGTAGGAGCTGTTTGGAAATACATTGGAGTGAAAATTGTAACTTAAGGAAGTGTGCGGAAGAGAAAGGGCATACCTATTGTTTTGAATGCGACGATTTTGTCTGCGAAAAACTGGAAGCATTTGGCAAGGGCCGTCATGGCAGAACGGTCGAAAACATGAAAGAAATGAAGGAACTCGGAGTAGATGCTTGGCTAAAGAAACAACAAAAGAAGGGTCCAGCGGTCATGTGCCCTTAAAATACTGGAATATGACGTGTCACATTATCTAAACAGTTAACGACGAACTAAACTTCGAACATAGTATCAGGCAACATAAAGCGCGCGCGCTAAAAGGAAGGAATACTAATGGAAGATATCGTCGAAGACGGTTTACAGGAAATGACAGCAGTTCTTAAAAGTGCTGAAGTGGGTCGCATTGCACTCTCGGACAGTTCAAAGCCTTACATCGTACCCATTAACTTCCTGTACCAAAACGGGAAAATAGCCTTTCACTGTGCCTTTGATGGAAAGAAGCTGGATATAATATCAAAAAACCCGAATTGCTGTTTTGAAGTTGACGAATTTATGGGAGAAGTAAGTTACCATTATGATTCCTTATGCCACTTGGACTTCGATAGTGTCTTAGTCTTCGGTAAGGCACGAATAGAAAATGATGAGGATTTAAAGCTCCAATTCTTTAAGAAGCTTCACTCCAAGTACAAGGAATTATATCGTAAACCCATATCAGAAGGTGGAGTAAGATTCGACAAGACTCGTCTACATGAAGCCTGCTGTGTAGTAATCGACATAGAAGAGTTAACTGGACGCCGAGAAAGAACAGTCGATGGAAAAAGAAAAACGGTAATATGGCAACACAAGTTTTAGATGCTTATATTTAGTTAGCTCGCACGAAGAAAACAATCCTATTGACGAAGTCTTATCGTATTACGCGCAAGCTGAACGTAGTATTAATAGTAGCGCACGCTCTTTTTAGCTTGTTTATGTGCAATACTCTTAAACCCTTTTTTCTGTGATTATTCAGGGTATTGCTTTGGATAAGAAGAACGTAATTGTTTTCGAAATTTGCATCGGACTACTACTCATCATTATCGGTTTCATCGTATGGTGGTGGTCCACGCACTTACTGTGGATACTCATCTATCCGCCACCATTAGCAAAGCAGTTAATCGACGGCCTGCCGTTTGTCTTCTGGAGTCTCGGCGCGTTGCTTTTTATAGATGGCATGAGAAGGAAGATCAACGATCGAACGAGCTAGCTAACAAGGCTTTGATAGTCCTAAAACATCTAGCTAACTAGCGTGCGCTTTCTCGTTTTTACTCGCGTCAATAAGGATTTAGCTTCATTGATTGAGAGGCCCAACCAATGCTTTATCATACTGTAGCATTGAGAACATAGATAGACGTTAGAATCTCTTCGTGCAACATCATCTTTTTCGTGATTGCAGACATCACATTTTCTCATTCAGTCATCGTTAAGGCATTCAATAAAGCTCTTTAAATAAGAATTATGAATTTTAAATAGTCATTTAATAGTAAGCGCGCGCTTCTTTACTCTCACTAATCAGGAATTTACCTGCGTGTCAGCTTAAAAATAAAAGGCCTATTTTGGTAGTTGATATGGAGACGTAGATTCATTTATATCAAGCAAACACCCATTTTGTAAAAGAGCTGGTTATCTGGCAGTGACATCGAACTTATGTCATCAATAACGAATTGGTGTCCAGTACAGATAACACGAGGAACCTATTGGACATGGTGTGGAGCTAACTACTTGGATTGCAGTAGGGGTTGTTCATGGCAGGTAAGAAGTTGAAGAGTCTTCGCAGTCGAAAATTCGTGAAGACTGTAAAAAAACAGCTGCCATGGATAAGCCACATGATTACTGATGAGGCAGCTGCTAGAGAGTTTAACCTTACGCAGATGAATATTGAACCTCGGAAGGGAAGCCTTTGTTTAGCGTGTAGAGGCGGTCGAAGGTTATGCGGTAAACCGCGGTGCCCGGCTCTCGTCAAACTCTATTCGCTCCTCAAAGTGCGAAAACGGATGCATTCGGATCAGCTGGCAGGGTCTTCACCACCGGGCATTTTTGTTGGTCGGAGAGGGTATCCCCACGTCTACGCGGGGCCTTTAGTGCCTCCGATGTTAGGTGAGACCTCCCACTATGATGCCCCTGAAGAGTGGTTAGGACGGTCTGTTGATGAAATCGTTGGTTTTCGCACAAACTTAATTCGAAGCAAGTTTCGTGTCAACGTTACAGACCTCTCCGAGAACAACCGCTTCCTGAATAGAACGCTTGAGATGGCTTTATCCAGCACTCCCGTCGACGCAGAATTGACTTTTCAAAAAAAGCCGTCCGATCGAATCTTCCTCGATGGCACCATGCAGCCGATGGGACCATCGGCGATCTTGAAAAAAATGAATGTGGGAAGCGGAAACACGGATAGACGAATTGAAAAAGCGTACCGGGATCATGACTTGAAAGCTGAGCAAGCACTTCTCAATCTCTACTTGTCCGACGTTCCCGTTTCCAAGATTCAACGTGTCTTCAGCGTAGGTGCCTTCGGCGTCAAACAGCAACGGCGGATGGTTCCGACCCGGTGGAGTATCACGGCTGTGGACTCCACGATCTCCCGTCGGTTAATAGAGGATCAGGTCAAGGACAACACGATAATCAACGAATATCGGGTGTATGAATACAACTACTTGGGGAATCGCTTTGTAGTCCTGTTACTGCCCCACAATTGGAGCTACGAGTGGATGGAAGCCTGGTACCCCGGGACCTCATGGAATCCGCATAGTCGGAGTATCGCCGTGGGCGGTGATTGGGAAGGCTATCGCGGTCGAACTAAATACGCGTCAATTGGGGGGTGCTATTATGCAGTACGATTAGCGGTGGCGGAATTCTTAGCGGCGGAACACCGTCAAGCCCGGGTCATTGCGATGCGTGAGATACATCCCAGCTTCCTACTCCCCCTCGGCGTGTGGATCAATCGGGAATGCATACGGGAAGCGTTCCATCAAAATGAGCGTAAATTTAATTCCCTCCACGAATCGCTGGCCTATATCGGTTCGAGATTTACCATACACATGGATGACTGGATCGAGGCAAGCACACTTCTGAAGGATTCCATTCACCAAAAAAGAATCATCGACTACGTTTAATAGGGATAACGTAGACTCCCTACCGTCAATAAAAGAGACTGGATGACGGCTATCATGTTTAAACTCATCGCAAGCATGCAGTGATGATGATGGGAGAATGATTGTCAAGGAAGTGTACGCGAAAAGTGTTCTCTCCAAGTCAAAAGTGGCAGATTACACCATCAACCCCTATGTTGGTTGTGAACATGGTTGCACGTATTGTTATGCCCGCTTCATGAAGCGATACACTCGTCACAAGGAAAAGTGGGGGCAATTTGTTGACGTAAAGATCAATGCCGTGAGTTTACTGCAGCGTGAAATACATAAACGTCGAGTTGGAAAAGTCTGGATCAGCGGCGTATGTGATCCCTATCAACCCCTCGAAGCTCAATATAACGTCACACGAGGGTGTCTCGGTATTCTCGTAACGCATGATTGGCCAATAACGATCCAGACCAAATCACCCTTGGTGCTTCGTGATGTAGACCTGTTGAAACAATTTACTGACTGTGAAGTTGGCCTATCCATTACAACGGCACACGATGTTATTCGACGATTGTTTGAACCGACTGCTCCACCCATTAACCAACGGATTGAAACCTTATCCAAACTTCATTCAGCTGGCCTCATCACTTTTGCGATGATCGCTCCGCTTCTTCCAGAAGCGGAGCAACTTATTCCTCAACTCAAAGGAAACGTTGATCATATTTTGATTGACAAAATGAATTATCACTACGCAGATTGGGTTTATAAACAACACAAGTTAGAGTACGCACTGTCTGATGAGTTCTTTCAGCGGAACAAAATAGCTTTGGTTAACGCCTGTCACAAAGCAGGTATCCCTTATCAAATACTATTTAGTTAGCCAGTTTCTATGCAGAACACAATGCTTTCAGGTGATCGCATCGAGTGACCGTAACATTTCTTCTTTGCGGGTTGTAGGGAGATCGCATTGATAGTTGCGGCACACATAGGCTGTGGCTTTTCCCTCTATACTGGTTAGATCCCTCGTGAACTCGACGTATTGGGCGATTTCCGGATGTTCTTCTTCGGTGGGTCGGAAGAGTACAACTTTGTTCGGGATGAACCGTGTTTTCAGTGCGTTCACCAAAGCTTTAGTGTCTTGGTTCTGTCGTTTACCGACGATCACTACTTCAGAGGATGGGCCTAGTGCGAAGTCCAGTGCTCCCAGTAGACTGGTGTAAGCTGCTGGCGCCTGTGAAACCGCGTCAGCGAATGTCTGGAGGATCTGAGTGGCTTTCGCTTCATACTCCGGTTTTCCCGTCATGCGTGCGAGGCGAAGCAGATTCAATGCAGCAACAGAGTTTCCTGACGGATACGCACCATCGTAAATCATCTTGTCTCGTATGAGAACGTTCTCCGCATCCTCTGCAGTAAAATAGAAGCCCCCCTCCTTTTCGTCCCAGAACTGTCGTATCATGTCTTCGGCTAGTGCAATGGCATGTCGTAGATATTTCACTTCAAAGGTCGTCTCATAGAGTTCTATGAGCCCCCAGATCAGAAAAGCATAGTCGTTCAAGAACCCCGGTATCGCGGCTTCTCCCTCGCGATAACGGTGATAAAGCCGTCCCCGCGAGTCCAGCATGTTCTCGAAAATAAAGTTTGCCGCTTTTTTGGCTGCGTCCGCGTATTGCATATCGTTGAAGGCTTGGGACGCTTTCGCCAACGCGACGATCATCAATCCGTTCCAATCGGCTAAAATCTTGTCGTCTTTCCTGGGATGAACACGACTCTCACGGGCAGTGAATAGGATGCCTCTCGCTTTTTCCCAACGCTCTTTTACCTCCTCTGATGGAACATTTTGGTCATTGGCGATTTTCCTAAACGGGTTTGTAAGGTGTAAGATGTTTTTTCCGGTCACCCTTCGAGTCGATTCTTCTTCGAAATTCCCGTTTTTCGCCACGTTGAAGGCGTCAATAACGAGTTCAGCTTCATCCTTGGGGAGCCGCTGCCGTATCTCGTCGTCTGTCCAGAGATAAAATTTTCCCTCCTCGCCCTCGACGTCGGCGTCTTCAGCCGAGTGGAATCCTCCAGCGGGATCTGTCATGTCTCGCAATACATAGGTAAGTATTTCCCTAGCGGTCTTCTCATACTCTTTCCTTCTTGTGGCCTGATAGGCTTCCACGTACGCGATGGTCAGCATCGCCTGATCGTAGAGCATCTTCTCGAAGTGGGGGACCCGCCAATGTTTATCCGTGGAGTAGCGGTGAAAGCCAAATCCGACGTGGTCATAGATGCCGCCACACCGCATGGCGTCAAGGGTCTTCTCCACCATTCGAAGGGCCTCCTCCTTTCCTGTACGTTTCCAATAACGGAGGAGAAAGAGCAGTCGCTGAGGTGAAGGAAACTTGGGAGTTTTTCCGAAGCCTCCGTCTCGTTCATCAAAAGTATCCAATAGATACAGATATGCCCCGTCTAAGGTTAATTCATCCAGTTCTTCTGCCTGAATGCTTGCTTCCCCCTGCCTTCGCTTGAGCAATGAGAGAACCTTTTCAGCCAAGTCATCAACCTCGCTTCTCCTCGTGGTCCAGAACTCTTGAATCGAAGGGATTAATTCCGTGAGTCCAACGCGTCCAAACCGGCTTTCCTGAGGGAGGTAGGTGGCTGCAAAAAAGGGTCGCTTATCTGGGGTCAGAAGGATGGTGAGGGGCCATCCACCGCTACCCGTCATCAGCTGGCAGACCCGCATGTAGGTTCTATCGATGTCCGGTCGCTCTTCCCGATCAACCTTGATGCAGACAAAGGTCTCATTCAACAATTCGGCTACTGCATGGTTCTCAAAGGACTCTCGCTCCATCACGTGGCACCAGTGACAGGTCGAGTACCCTATGGACAAGAAAACGGGTTTCTCCTCTCTCTCCGCCTTTTCAAAAGCCTCAGCGCCCCAAGGATGCCAATCTACCGGGTTGTACGCATGTTGTAAGAGGTACGGACTTTTCTCAAATACCAGTCGGTTCGGGTTTCGTTGGGCTGATGTATTCTGCAAGTAACTCCTTCCAATATGAGCTAGCTAGATAACTACGACGTGCAAAAAAAAGGGGGAACGTATAAGTTTACCTACATTGACTCGCTAGCTGAGTCATCGTAACAAATGAGTCAAATGCAGTGCTCATGTGCTTGCGACTGTAGACTTCCTTCCTGCTTTCTATCTATTTAGTCAGTTTGAAGTAAAATAAGGTCTTCAATATGATACCATCATTTCGAGAGTGTGTAGCTGACTACCATAATGAGAGCTAATAAACGTCATTACGTTTTATATCAGTGGAAAACAATTATTGTACAAGGTTTAGGTGTTTCAATATGACCGATAAGGAAGAAGTCGTTAAGAAACTACCTGCGAACGAGTCGAAGCGAACCTTTCTAAAGGAACACCCCACGGCCCAAGGAGGGGTTGCGGAGGACGAATTAACCTTGGTATCATCCCCTCCTCTCTCAGCCAGGTCTAGCCCGGAAATCGTGTCCGTAGAGAACTGGGGTCAGGCTTTCGTGGAGACAACTGTGCGTTGCGGCGTAAAGTACTGGTTCGTCAATTCGGGTACAGATTGGCCGGTCTTCATCGACGCCATTGCGAAAAGGCATGCTCTCGGAAGAGAGTGGCCCAAGCTGTTGACCGTTCCTCATGAGTATGTCGCAACCAGCATGGCTATGGGCTACACCCAAGTTACCAATGAGCCCCAGATCGCTGGGTATCATGTCACCGTGGGAACCTACAACGCTCTCGGAGCCATCGTGAATGCTTTCACGGGGCGGATTCCCATCCTCCTCTTCGCTGGGAGGCGATCGATAACCAAGGAGGGCTTCCCGGGGACCGATAAGGGGCCCATCGCTCAAGAGTCGACGGATCAGGCTGGTCCTCTGAGGGAATACATAAAGTGGGACTACGAGATTAAAATGCTGGAGCACATCCCCCAGTTGATTCAAAGGGGCCTACAAATAGCGAAGACCGAGCCCAAGGGCCCGGTGTACCTCACTATCCCCAACGAACTGGCGATGATGGAAGCCAGCGAGATCACGATTCCCCCACAAGAATTGTATAGGCCAGCTGCACCCCCCCATGGAAACCCCTCTGCTACGATGCAGGCAGCAGAATTGCTGGTAGAGGCGGAGAACCCGTATATCATCACTCGATTTCTTGGAGCCAACCCTGCCGCCGTCGACCAGCTCGTACGTTTCGCTGAACTCTTGGCGATACCGGTCTCTCGAGCCATCAACGGATACATGAACTTCCCGAACACGCACCCCCTCGCTACCTCGATCTCCCTTGACGACGCTGACGTTATCTTCACCATCGACACGCCTTCTCCTTGGAGAGGCTCATATATCCCGAACCCCGATGCGAAGTACATCAACCTCAGCCCCATGCCCCTCCGCATCCGACCCTACCCCATGGCTGGCCACTATCCAGCTGACATCAACATCACTGGCGATCCAGCGACGACGCTCAACACTCTCTACCAGGTTACCTCTCACGTGATCTCCCGAAACCCAGATAAATTGATGGCGGTCGAGAAGAGGTTAGAGAAATTCAGGACTCTCCAAACTGCTGCAAGGAAGAAAGCGGTGGAGGATGCGATGAAGGTGAAGAACGATAAACCCATCGACCGCAAATGGCTCGAATACTGCATCAGTCAAGTCATGAATGACGATACCATAGTCGTTGGCCGCTCCGCAGCTTCCTACATAGAGTACACGAAGCCCGGAACCTATTTTGGCAGTTATCCCGCAGGATCCCTCGGCGACTCACTTGGACAAGCCCTCGGTGTTAAGTTGGCAGCGCCAGACAAGACCGTCATCTGTGGGATAGGTGATGGATCTTATATATACGGCGTACCTACCGCAGCCCACTTCACGTCTGCCAAGTACCATCTTCCCGTCCTCTTCATAGTGTATAACAACCAATGCTGGCGCGCCGTCAGGGGAACCCTCTTACGGGAGTATCCCAATGGCTGGGCGATACGAACGAACAGCCGAATTGGACAAGATTTGACTTTAGCGGATGGCGAATCGGCACCCCACTATGAGCTAAATTCTGTAGCCTCAGGCGGCTATGGTGTGATTGTTGAAGACCCCGCTAGACTCCCTGAAGCTTTACAGGATGCCTTACACGCCGTCAAAGTCGAGAAAAGGCAAGCCCTCCTCAACGTCGTCATCAAGTATGCTACTTAGGATGGCCGTTTCCTATCACTTTTTTCAAATGGATGTGATCCCGGGTATCCAGCCTTTACAAGTATATTGGAGTTCATAGCTAACTAGGATAAATCAAAGCAGTAACAAGGCAAGACTTATAGTGATATAGCTGACGAGTGCTTTGCTGTCCAACCTTTATCCTAAGAAGTTTATGAGACCAACCTCTACCAAGGCCGCAACAAAAAATATCCCATAGATGTAGACCAAGTCTTTCGCGGCCATGGCTCTGCTCAGAGTCTTCTTTATGGTCACGTATATCCCATATCCCTCAAGTATCCCCATTGGTGCACTAACCAGAAAAATCGTTGGAAGGGCTTCGACTACGATTCGCCCCAGAAAGAAATTGGCTCCCCTTAAAATACTTACGAACAGAACTATGAACGTGAAGACGGCGGCAAAGGTTCGTGGATGATCCAGTACAACATTTGCATACTTCTCTTTCTTGAAGAAACCCAGAACCACTAACTCGACGTAAAACGTCATACCCAACAAGATCATGGATGCCACGATTACATTATTTATGAAAATCATGAAAAAAACTAAAAGGTGATTTTGAAAGAGGGTTCTAAACGCGTTGAAAAAAGCGGTGTTTGTGAGGTAAGACAGCATTAACAGAAATAGAAACGTCAGCCCTACCAACGTCACACGATATTTTTCCTTCAGCATCGATTAAACCCATGACAATTAGTTTAGCTTTCCAAACTTTACCCACGAGTAGGAATAAGAAAGCAATATTCCCACCAGCACATATTAAATCTTATGAATCCCAAACTACTTCCTACGCGTTCTACGGATTTAGCTAGCTACCTAACAGGTCATTATTTTCCATTAGACCTTTAGAATACAGTAAAAGGAGAGACGGCTAACTAGCTAATATAGAATCCGATGGATTTCTAATTACATATCAGTTTAGAAGTAGTCTGGATAACCCTTGCTTTAGTCTTTTGGCTCCTCTCCTCTTTGCATTGCTGCCTTCGCCAAGCCCTCCCCAAGCTCCTTGTAGGTTTGCAAGTCCCTTTCGGTGGGTATTCCTGATGAAGCCTATCCATCAGCGCGCGCGCTAGGACGGTGTTTACTTGTATAGCTAGCTAACCAGAGTGAAAATAAAGTAGTTTTGTGTAATAGTGACGCCAAATTCATCATCTGATAAAAAAATATTTTTTCCTCTGTATCTCCTCGTTTCTCACAAACACTTCGCTCCGTTCTATGTGTTTATATAAACTCAGGTTATACGTTATAGCTGACTTGTGAAATGATTAGTGAATCCTTACTTCTCAGTCTGGTTGCAGGTTTAGCTACGGGAATCGGTGGATTAATTGTTGTGTTTCTAGGAAGCATAAGTGACCGCTTCATTGCTGGCTCCATGGGATTTGCTTCGGGTGTGATGCTCCTCGTTTCCTTCTTAAACTTGTTTGTAGAGTCCTTAGACTTAACCTCGTACCTTTATGTTTCTCTAGCCTTCGTGGTTGGCTCCATCCTTATGATCTTCTTCGACTCCTTGTTGCCTCATCTAGAGCTGGGAAAGCGGGAAAACGGCATCGTCAAATCAAAACTCCTAAAATCAGGTGTACTGATCCTGATCGGAATCACCCTGCACAATATTCCTGAAGGGGTAATCATAAGCGCGGGATACACGCATCTACCACAGCTTGGAGTGTTAATCGCCGTGGCCGTCTTCTTTCATAATGTTCCTGAAGGCATCGCAACAGCAGTCCCGTTAACTTCTGGTGGAACCAAGAAACGGGATGTACTTCTCTTAACCTTTTTTTCGGGTCTAGCTGAGCCCCTTGGAGCAATCTTAGGGAGTACTTTACTGATCAATGCATCAGATGAGATGATTGGCATCGCCCTCTCATTCGCAGCTGGCGTAATGACATATATTACCGCTGACGAAATCATACCGATCGCTCATGAACGCGGCCATAAACACGCTGTCTCAATAGGCCTTCTTCTCGGGATAATCTTCATGATGATTCTTAACAACTTTTTGAGATTGTAAGCTTGCTAGCTGTTCTACGTTTTCCTTTTTAAATACCCGAAGAGGTGTATCCACGGTACTAAACATACTACGCTTATTATCGAACTAATAATTAAATTGGGATAATAATTGAAAAGGGAGTAGTCAATTACGCATTTACGTACTGATAAAGCTATTGAAGATTTCAACTTAGACACTTGCAACCTGTCATACGCTCCCCTCTTTTATGTTAGCAATTAATAGGCGGTGGTTCAAAAGCTGATTCAGAAAACGTTTAAAACGAACGTGTTTACCACTTACACAACACATGTAAACAATTGTATACATCGTTCCTTTTTTTACAAAAATATGATAGAGTTCAGATTATTTAGCAAGTTGCTCTTAGATAATCACGTTCCACGAGAGCTAATAGAAATAACATACAAGATAATAATATGGTTCGGAGGTTCGTCCTAGCTGTCTCATCGCTAGCTAAATCTTGTATTGAAAACCTAATGGTAATGTCAACGTAGTATGTAAGTAGCGAGAAAGTCAAGCTAGTTATGTGCCTTCTCTTTCCTGTCAAAGCTAGCTATGTTTAAGCTACCGTAATCGATCCCACCAGTGGCTTGTATGTTCTTTCAAGTGTTAGAGTTTTGTGCCGCAGTCTCCACAGAATTTTGTGCCTTGGGGGCTGGTTTTCCCGCATTGTGCACATGTCACTGATTCAGGGTTCAAAGCGGATCCACAGCTCCCACAGAACTTCATGGTATTTGGCATTTGAGCGCCACATTGGGGACATTCAATGGTGGGTGTGGGGGCTAGACTTGTTCCGCAGTTTCCGCAGAACTTGTTGCGGGCTGTGTTTTGAAATCCACACTTTTTACAGCTAATCGTTTCTTGGGTTGGTTGGGGTGCTGTGGTTTGCGATGGCTGCATGGACTCTGCGAGGCGTGCACCCATAGCCAGTCCAATTCCTGCCCCGACCCCTGCACCAGCGGCTCCGCCGCCTGGGGGCAGTTCGGACGCTGTCTCTTTCATGTATTGCATCATCATGGCTTGTTGACCAATTCCTGATGCGAAGCGTCGAGCTTCTTCCGGAATTTTCACGCCTTCAAAGATGCAGTCAATTACTTTTAACCCAATCCGTGCAACTTCGTCGCTAATGGTGAGTCCAATCTTGTCGGTGGTTTCATCAAGGTTCGTGACGATTGTGGAGATATCGTGATGACCCATCTCGTCAATGACCCGTTCGTTTACAAAGCCTCGGACATACTTTTCAATGTCTTGAGTGGAGCTAACGCCGCGGTTTCCAAAGAATTCAATGACAAACAGCTTCGGGTCTTCAACTTGAAAGAGTAAATAACCGTAGAATCCCATTTCCGCTTGGTAGGCTATCGGGCCACTGGGAGCGGAGTATGCTTGTCCACCAAAGTTTCCACGAAACTGGCTGTTGCTAACGAAGATTACTTCACAGTCAAAGATGTCGCCGATGATGCGTAAGGCGCGTAAAGCGCCTGTCAAGAGAGGGATGTTGGCGCTTGTTATGGTGTGTCTTCCCGGTCCGAAGACATCATAGGCTTTCCCGTCTCGAAAGAAGACAGCCCACTGGTTTTCCATGACAATTACTTGGCTTCCGTACTTCAAGGACAGGTTGGGAAATCGGCGGGCAATGTCATCGGGTCGCGCGTCATCCCATGCTACTCGTTCAATTAAAGGCATGTTTTCACCTTCTTACATTAGGGGACGAAACAGATTCTCCCTTTCATTCCATTTATCTTCTAAGTCATACAATAACTTTTTGACCTGATTTAGGTCTTCTCGTGCTTCTGCCCAATTTTCGTTATCCACGTTTTGACTTGTCTTCTGGACGGCTTCGTCCATACCCGCGATGTCCTGACTCAGGGTCTTATCAAAGTTGAAGACGCGGGCAAGTTCATTTTCGTTGATCTGGCCTTTTCGATCCCACAATCCAGCGTATCCATAATTTGCACGACGGATCTTTGCCATGACGCGATCAAGGACTTGAAGCACTCTCTTCAGGTCACGCTTTGAGAGTCTAGCATCCGCGTCTAAAACGTTAAGATAAACCCCCTCCCAGGTGTGACGCATATCACGCAGTGTGCGATATTGGGTGTCACGCATTTGTTTGTCGAGTTCTCGTAAATCCTCTTTCGTCGCGAACCCACGTAAAAATAAGTTCTGAAGCTTAGACACGATACCTTGTCTCGCATTCACACTCTCTATTGTGTCACGTTCTGCCAAACTTCATCTCCTCGAACAGTTATTATACATATTTTACTGCTTGTAAGTTATTTATACATGTTACCTTGAGCTAACCGTTCACGACGTCCTCGCTATCATAGAGCGATCGCTGCTCCACAGTATCTGCAATTAACCGATGTCTGCCCCCGATATATCATTTCGTTGTACGGGGCGCCACAGATAGAACAGGCAACTAGCTCGGGGGTCTCCTGGTCCGACTCGGACTCTGGAGAGGCGGCGGCTAACTCTTCTTCGACTTGACCTGAAACAATAAGATTGTAGCCTTGCGTCAACCAATCTGCTTCATGTCCCTTGGTGTCAAACTTCATCTCCGGAACTCCGCTTTCCGATGCGAATTCAACGAATAACCCGGCGCCTTTTAACAAGCCAACTCTGCCTTTCGTCAGCTGGGTGACCATTCCAATGGGTTTATGAACAGCGACTTCTCGCACGATTTTTTTCTCAGTGACAATGAAGAACCTTTTTTTCAGCACAACTTCCTTTTCCTGCTCAAAAATGAAGCGGAGGTTGGTCAAGGTGATGACGCCCTCCGAATCGTTATTCAGGTCTTTTGCCTTGGTGGCTATGATCGGGGTCTCTCCTTCCATCCAGGGAAACGAGGCGTCAGAGACTAGGGTCACTGTGCTTTCCGCCATGCGAAGATCTTGGTCAATGTTTTGATATCGTTTCTCTATGGGCGTAAGTGAACTAGCTATCTGACTCTGGATATTGGACATATTTCGGCGTAATTCTGAGAGTCCTAATTCGATGTCTCGGAGGTTTCCAAGATCGTAGTCGGAACGTCCTTGTTTTTGAGTGAGTATGCGTTGCAGATCCCGTGCTCTTAAGTGAACTGCTTCACTCCTTTGACTTGTAACCGCTCTAAGATTTGAGCTAAGTGTAGCCCACGTTTCTGAAAGTGAGACTTGATCCGCCTCCAAGTGAGTTAATGCTCGGTAGTTACCTTGTCGAACGCGGTTAATCCGAGTAGGTAGGCTATGCACTCGATCGTTGAGACTTTCAATGCTGTGGGGTATATTATTGGTCTGCTGGCTGATGGAAGAGATCTCAGAGAATAAAGCGCTCATTCTATTAGTGTACATGAGCCGTTGCGAGTCATCGGTCACCATCTGATTTTCTCTTAGTTGAGTAGGCGTAGCGCGCGTGCGTGCGAATGGAGTTTGTGGACGACGGGTTTTTTGTTTCTCTATTCGATAATCAGAGAAGCGTTCCGCAGCATCCTTGTTAATTTTGAGTAGTTCAGCGATCACAACATTTGAAAGACGTGCTGAGGACACTTCTTTCTTTCCCTCAACGTCTTCACATAACTCACAAACCCGTACGCTTTTCGTAATTGTATTTGTGACTTGACTGGCCTGCCTTCGAGATGCCCCCGCTTTTAATACGCTTAAGCGCATTTTTGATCTATTGAACGCTTCCAACCGTCCATCGCTTTTTCGCACCCATCTTTTTTCTGCTACACGCGAACGCTTCTTTACCTTACTCATAGAACCCTTACCCAAGAAATAATGCAAAGACACAACATAAAAACTTCATGGAATCCAAGTTAATCTCATTCACTTTCTAACTTTGTAATTTACACTAGTTCCTTAGACGGCTAGCTTGCTCTGATTCCTACGTCACATATTGTATTGGTTATCGCTGGCTAGCTAAAGCTGGCTTCAAGTCCCGTACTTTTCTAACTAGCTCGAAGAAAAAAGGGGAATCTACTCGTATTCCCTGGCTTCTAGATGAACTGGAAAAAAACTAGAATCAAGACACATTCACAGCTCGCTACGAAGATAGACTTAATATTCCTCTTTCAATCACTATATCAATCTTCCTAGAGAGGCATCGATGTTGAAACTCATTGTAACGTCAAAAGACGATGCAGCTAGCACAAATATTGCTACACATTTATTAGAAAACCATCCTTTTACTGAAATGTCTGAACAATTTTCTGGGCACCCTGTTTACCATTGGAAGCTACAAAACAAGGAGATCAGGTTTTTAACTGTTACTGGAGAACTAGCATATCATCAGGATCTAGAAGAAATACCTGATGTGGAACTCATCGTTTTTGTAAGTCGACACGAAAGTCGAGATAAGAAACCTATCTTTTCTGTCCATGTCCCTGGAAATTTCTTCACAGCAGAGTTCGGAGGTGTGTCGCGTACGGTCTCCATCGCACCAGCTAATGCCATGCGTGACGCGCTCAAGGAAATGACGAAGCAGAGGGATCTTCTCGGTCTCAAGGATTTTACGGTTTATTACGAGGGGACGCATCACGGTCCCTCCCTAAACATACCTGCCGTATTCGTCGAGATTGGAAGCACCCCCACTGAATGGATTAACCCCTTGGCGGGGGAAGTCGTCGCTCATGCGGCTATCGCCGCAATTGAGAGCACGGTACAGGTTGAGGGCGCCGTAGGACTTGGGGGGTCCCACTGCAACCGGAGACTGACCAGTATCAGCTTGGACTCCGACATCGCCTTCGGTCACATCATTCCGTCCTACGCCTTTAAGTGGCTCACCCCTGAACTCCTCAATCACTGTGTTTCGAGAACATTGGAGACGAATCCCATCCTTGTCTTGGACTGGAAGGGCATCGATAGAAAGGATCGGGGGAAACTGCAAAAGGTACTGGATAAAGTCCCCTATCCGGTTCGTAGGGTATCAGAGTTTCGCTAGCAGTCTAAGCCTTTACACTTGTGACCTTGTAAAGACTTGAAAAAATAGAAGCGAGAAGCGTTCAACCCGTTATCGTCGTCATCAACTTTAGTTCTTCATATTGAGAATTATTCAATGTACTCATGTCCAAGCATTAAGGAAAATCTTGTTCTAATGTACACTAGAAATAGAACGTGTAATGGTAAAATATTCGATTTTCTATAACATAGGTTAGGGAGCTAGCTCGCCTTTAATTAGTGAGTTTCAGGTCTTTTTGTAATGCATAAAAAGATTCCGCGTGCTAGAGAACTGGTAACTAATCCTCAGATTTTATGCTTGTCAGAGCCTTACTGATTTGCGTAATCCCTTTATCGTAGTACGATTTTGCCTCTTTGAATAGTTCCACGACTTGAGTGCTTATCTCCGAACTTGAAGTTTTAATCCTCCGTCCCCTTGACACAAAGATTGTATGGATCTGGTTCAATGCTTGAGCCTCATTTTTGAAGCATTGTGCTGCTAGTACAAGATTCTCTCCAGCTTCTGGGTAATTAAAAGCTATCTCCAACAAGAATGTGGAAGCGGCTTGATGCGTTGTGCGATAAACGCTTAGGCAATACGTGTCTCCCATTTCGGGTATTTTTAGTTCTTGTAAACCGAATTTATGAATCCACCAACCATACGTGTTTGATCCTTGCTGGATTTTCCATTGAGTGCTTTCACTATAATCGTCTATCTGGTTTTGTGAGTCATGGGCATGTCTTACTGCTTCTTCTAACGCTGCAATCTCTGATTTTTCCGCATCAAACTCTTTAATTTTCTCTCCGACAGCATACTCTTTCCCGTAGCCACATCTCGAAATACTTTTAGTGGCATAATTCTCATCCTGTACATCATAGCTATCAAGTCCTGATGAACCTCCTCTACCAAGAAACTTTTTGGTCTTTTCCTCAAATCCGCAAACTACATTATATTCACATACATCGAAGGCTCCCCACACTATCACTGGATTCCCCAGTTTAATTTGATTTTTTATAAAGGGTATTGCTTGCTCTATCCTTTTTTTATTCGCTGAGATCCATTCTGGATCTTCCCAACCTTGAAAACTTTCAAAAAGCGGGGTTTTTTCACTTAACGTCTCAGCATCATAACCCAAAAGCTCGATTAGTTCTTCAGTACTCATAGCAAAACTGCAAGTCGGTGCACATGGACATGGGCCAGCTAATCTAAATGCCGCTCCCGATATTCCTTGTATGTACGCCGTGGAGTAATCTTCTCCGTGATAATTCAAAACGATTCTTACAGCTTCAAATAAAGGCTCATCGACTCTGAATTTGTCTATTCCTTCGATCCATACTTTTCCTTCCTTTGTCTTTACACTCTCTTTCAAATTTTTCATGTCCTGCATATGGCTTTCATCTATATAATTTCACATCGCATAATGCGTATATAAAAAATTGCTAGCGAGCCTTAAGCAAAAACTTATTACATTCTATGTAGCGCAATACCCATCACAATTTTCTTATAAACTAAGATGGTGTCGTAGTGTTTGCTACTGTGAAGAATCCGGTTTTTATGAAGATATATGCAATCCCCTTACTTACTGTGATGGTACAGTCCATGTCAGGGGCCATAGCCATTCTCTACGCCCTCGACTTGGGCGCGAATGTCCTCCAAGTTAATCTCATAACTACCATCCGTAGTACTATGGGTATTTTCCTCATGGTGCCCTTTGGCATCTTATCTGACCGTTTCGGACGAAAACCGATGGTGCTGTATTCAAGGATCGTAACTCTCTTGGGAACAGTGATGCGTGCTTTTGCTACAGAACCTAATCATCTGATTATAGCCTCTTTATTTGGTGGCTTTGCTGGGGGAGGATTCTTTCCAATTCTACTTACGATGATAGGTGATGTTGCCGAACCAGAGGAAAGGCAAGAGGCTATCAGTACACTCTTCTTCTTTTCAAGCTTGGGTTTGATGATTGGCCCCGCCATATGTACAGGTCTATTGTTACTACCTCAAATCACAATGCGAAATATCTATCAGATAACCTCTATAGCCAATGTAGGTATTCTCATCTATCTTGCTTTTACAATTCGAGAGACAAAATCTCAGACGCATGAAAAAGGAAACTCTCGCCTTCACATTTCTAATTTAATTAAAAACTCTAACTTTCAAGGACTTCTAACGATGTCCTTTCTCTACTTCTTTTCCAGATCAGTCGTTCAAACCTATGTCCCGATATATGCCAGCGTTGACTTACAATTATCAAATGCCGAAGTCGCCTCGTTTTCTTTCTATCGTAGCTTAGCAATTATGCTTATTCGCTTATCCTCAGCTACCTTCTTAATAAGACTTTCAACAAGGCCTTTTCTCATCTCCGTATTACTGTTAGGCGGAATAACAAGTCTGGTCTCCCCCTTTGCGAATAATTACATATTGATAGTTGTAATCTTCTTTTTATCGGGTTTAAGTTACGGAGCGACATCAATTCTTGGGAGTACACTTGTATCGAATATTTCTACACCTGAAAACCGAGGAATTGCTAACAGCCTTTACAATTTAGCCCAATCAACTGGCAACATCACAAAACTCGTTACGTCTCCAATAGCAGACATTTTCGGACTTACATACGTATTCTTCTTCGGAGGACTAATGGGTCTCCTTTCAGCTATTCCCCCATTATTTAAAAAAATAGGAAAATAGATACTGACAAATATGAAGTAAATACTCAGATACACAGTCAATACTTCAAACATTCTATAACAGAGCAGCCAGCCAGTTCAGCTAACAAGACAAGAAGTTACTGAGCTTTAGGTAGTAACACATAAAGGTCATGGGCTTCCTTTCGTGTGTATCCCAGTTTCTCTGCGAATTTTGCTGAAATGGGGTTTGCAGCGTTCCAATGGGGTTCGATGCCACGTCCTAAGCAATGTTCAATAAGTGTCGCGGCAAGGGTTGTAGCAATTCCTCTCCGTCGATAATCTGGGTGAGTATTAATCTCTATTTCAATTCCTTCCTGACACACAGTGAATGAGGATGCACAAGAAACTATCCGTTCACCCCTTAAAGCACAAAAGCCAACTCCCCTCGCCACAAAATCTTCAGGTGAAGAGTAACTCAGTAAATGATTATCTGTCCCAAGTTCATAGCTGAGATGACGTGCTAGATCGAGGTTAACACGCTTAACAGCAATCCCTTCTTGAACCCGCTCTTTGAATGAACGGATATGGTTGATGTTAAGACCTTCACTTGAGAAGTCGAACCTTTGTCTCTTCTCAAGTCGACTCCCATAAGCTTCTTTTAATAAATCTACCCATCCTTCTGCATCAACGTTTATCATGCACGGAGGAGTCAGTTCTTGAATAAGCTGAAGTGAAACAGGTAAATCTGGATCTCCCCCGAAAAATGAGGCTACGGGATTGTGCAATAATACAGCTGCTTGCGGGTTAATCTCGTTGTCTGCTTTAGCAATCCCCCATATCCCCTCAAGTACGGCATTTATGAGAACACGACTATATTTGTGCTTTGAGAACAACCCAGAGAGTATTAACCGTTTTTTCGGGTCGACCTTAACAAGGGCACTCATTATAAAAAACCTCCATCCGTTAGCTAGCGTAAACCCTGATTTTTCCAAATATTCTGTTATCGCGCACATTCTAGATACTAGTTATTTCTTATTTATTTTGTTAATTAAATTTTAGAGTCATTGGTACGATTTGTAAGGATGATAATTAGTTAGCTAGCTTATAGTCACTATAACAACTAGCTGGCTGAGTCAATATACTTGGTGTAAAGATGAAGGTTCAATACGTGATGCAGAGATTAACCTAAGAAAGTACGTTAACGCCATAGCAAGCTAAAGCTAGCTAGGATCGTACGTTTCTAAATGTATCCTTCATTCCAATGAATTAACCATTTACATAGACTTTATGCCGTCTTTTAGCTTATTTCAGCTATGAATATTAACTACCTTCGGTGTTACCTAAGGAAAACTGGGGATGGTTCTCATGGGCATGACGATTAGTGAAAAAATTTTAGCCACCGCTTCAGGGAAAGAATCGGTATCGGCTGGTGAAATCGTTTGGGCCGAGCCGCGTACTATTTTGGCCCATGACATTTCTGGGGTCGGCGCCAGCCTCTACATTAAAGAACACTTTGGAGAAGCAAAAGTTAAGTATCCTGATAGGATCGTGTTGGTAGAGGATCACTACGTACCGTGCAGAAACAAGGACGCAGCGAACAACATCAATATTCTTGAACAATTCGCAGCAGACAACGGCATATCGCGATATCACCGATGGGGGCTGGAAACCAATTACGGTGTATGTCATGTACTGCTCCCTTACGAGGGACATGTCCTTCCCGGAACCTTAGTGATAGGTGGAGATTCCCATACCTGTACCCACGGTGCAATGGGTGCTTTAGCAACAGGTTGCGGAGAGATCGATATCGGTAACGCCATGATTACTGGCGATTTATGGTTTCGTGTTCCCGAAACCAAGCAATTCGTCCTTGAAGGAACGCCAGATGATGTCACCATGGCAAAGGACGTGATTCTTCACATAATCGGTACCGTGGGGAGCAGTGGCTCCATCTATAAAACTGCGGAGTTTACAGGATCCTATGTGACGGACCTTAATATCGATGAACGACTCACGCTTTCTAACATGGCTGTCGAGATGGGGGCAAAAAGCGGTCTGATCGCCACCGACCAAAAAACCATAGACTTCGTAAAAGCAAGAACACGTGAATCCTTCGACGTTGTGAGAAACGATGAGAACGCCGACATTGAACACCAATTATTTGATTTAGATGATTTAGGACCGATCGTTGCAACACCATATTCCCCTGAAAACGCTGTGCCAGTAGAAGACGTGGAGGGAACCCCCATCGACCAAGCCGTCATATGTGCATGTACTGGCGCGAAATACACGGATCTAAAAGCCGCTGCCGAGCTTTTAGAGGGTAAAACCGTAAACGTTAGGACGGCCGTTTTACCCGCTACCCAAGAGATCTACCGGCAGGCACTTACCGAAGGCTTATTGGAGATCTTTGCGAATGCAAATATCACCGTTGGACCGCCTACCTGCGGACCATGTTTAGGGGGCAACATGGGCGTCTTAGGTGACGGTAAAGTCTGCATCAGTACCTCTAATAGGAACTTCGTTGGCCGCATGGGAAGCAAGACCTCGATGACCTACTTAGCGTCGCCTCGAACGGTTGCAGCATCGGCCGTAAAAGGTTATATCTTCGATCCGAGACGAATTTAGCAGTCGAACAGAAGGGACCTGATGAGTATGGAACGAGTGCTGAAGGGACGTGCGTACGAGCTCAGTGAGGACGTTCGCGACAACGTAAACACGGATATCATTATCCCGCCAGAAAACCTCATGCGGTTTGACCGTGAATATTTAGGACAGCACGCAATGGATGGCTTACCGAGTTTGGAGTCGGGAGCTTTCGCCGCCCAAGTCGGTGAAGGGTTCAATATCCTCGTTGCCGGCGAAAATTTTGGCTGTGGTTCCATGCGAGCCCATGCCGTCTATGCCTTGGGTGGGGCCGGTGTAAAAGCCATCATCGCAACATCCTACGCACGGACATTCTACCGAAATGCTGTGAATTGCGGGTATTTAGTGCCCCTCCTCGTCGAGCCTGATGCTGTCAAACTAATCCATTGGGGCGACCGACTGGAAGTCGATTTAACTAACAACGAAGTAAGGAATGTATCCAAAAATGAAGTCTATTCCACAAAACCGTTCCCGAAAGTGATTGGGGACATCATTGACGTTGGCGGCTTAGCTGAATACAACAAACGCAGATTACTGGCCAAGAAGGCTTAGGCCAACCCCTGCTCAAGTAGAGCGCGCGCTAGACGATGAACGGTAAACGAGGTAAGAATACATGAAAATTACGCGGTTGGAAACGTTTCTGGTTAAACCCCGTTGGTTGTTTTTAAAGGTTCACACAGATGAGGGTTTGATTGGATTAGGGGAACCACTTCTTGAAGGCCGTGCATTGACCTGTGCAACAGCGGTTTCCGAACTCGAACCCTATCTTATCGGCAAAGACCCAACAAGGGTCATGCACCACTGGCAGGCAATGTATCGACATGCCTTTTACCGCGGTGGACCGATCCTGACCAGTGCCCTTTCAGGCGTGGAGCAAGCACTATGGGATCTCACTGGAAAGTCGTTAGGCGTTCCTGTCTATAAATTACTCGGCGGACCACTGCGAAGTCGGATTCGATGTTATGCGCCGGCTCGTGCCGACTCTGAAGAAAGTGCGGTGAAAAACGTTAAGGCTCTAGTGAAGGAAGGTTACACTGCTATTAAAACGGGTGTCCCTGGTAGGCAAAGGAGTCGAATTATAGAGACAAAGGATTTTGTGGATCGCGCAGTCTCAATCTATGCAGCTATGAGAGAGGCGGCTGGTCCAAAAGTTGATATTGCCATAGACTTTCATGGAGCAGTAAATCCTCAAACATCTCTACTTTTAATAAAGGCATTGGAGCCATACCAGCCCTTTTTCATAGAGGAGCCTGTTCAGTGCCAGAACGTTGATGTTTTAGCAGAATTAGTGCGTAAGACCCACATTCCTATAGCTACTGGTGAACGGGTCTTTACAAAATGGGGATTCCGAGAACTTTTGGAGAAGAGAGCAGCTTCTATACTGCAGCCAGATCTATCCCATGCTGGGGGAATTTTTGAGTGTCGGATTATCGCTGGTATGGCTGAGAGTTACTATGTTGGGATAGCACCCCACTGTCCCCTGGGGCCAATAGCGAGAGCTGCATGCTTACATCTTGATGCGTCAATCCCCAACTTTGTGATTCAGGAGAGGGGATCCTTTGGTGTTGGCTATTTGAAAGAGCCGTTTCTTCACAAGAAAGGGTTCTTACCGCTTCCGAAGAACCCTGGCTTAGGCATTGAATTAGATGAAGATGCGATGGAGGATAAGATTGGACATAATTGGTTAAACAGAGAATCATATAGTGCAGATGATGAATCAGTCATCGATTGGTAATTATGCCTCCATGCGTGTAGATGAGATTAATCGCATAAGTAACTTCCAACTCCACTCAATTTTTTACTGGATACAGATTGATCCTCCCCCGATTTTATACTAGTGTTGTCATCAAGAAACTTTCTATTGGGAATAAGTAACAGCTAGTTAGGTTAGAGTATACTAGAAGACGTTTCCACTCATGTAGTCGGTGCAGTATGCAGCGAATTCGAAAGGCAAGTGTTATTTATCGACCCTTATTATGCCCATAATTGCTACTGCTTTGCATTCTGAAGTAAATGGAATGAATCTGGCTGGTATAAAGAACGTTTATGTGTCGGGAGTCGGCACATATTTGATACGGAGAGTATGGCTTTGATGAAAATCTCGATTCAATCAAGACCTCCTACAGATAGCTACTTGAGATGGGCTTCACAGATGGGAGTAGACTGCTTAGACGCTGTGTCTTTACCGGGAGTCAATCAGGTGGGCGCTGCCGGAGGGCAAGGATGCGCTGACCTAGAAAAGCTTCTGAAATTGAGGCGTTGGATCCGATCATTCGGCCTTGACATGAATCGCGCTAGCTTACCAAACGTTAGCAAGTTTATGCTGGGTCAACCCGGCGGCGACGAGCAGGTCGAGAACGCGTGCAAAACTTTGAAGGTCTTGGGCGAGGCCCAGATCCCTATAGCTCGACCCACCTTCGCCACCAGCTCTGGGGTGTGGCCGGAGACCCATGGAGTGCCTCGGGAGTGGCCCACGACAATACCGATGCGTAGCGTGCATAGAGGGGGATACTTGATGCGAGGATTCGACTTGGCAGCGATGAGAACTCATATGGCGGAGACGGGGGTTGATCGGACAGAAGTACTGCCTGAGGCGTGGTGGTCTCGGGTGGAGGAGTATTATGGGCGGCTCATTTCCCTCGCCGAAGAGTGTGGTGTGAAGATCGCGATGCACCCATCCGACCCGCCAATGCCCGACGCCCCTTTCAGCGGCCTGGGATACCATCACGTCCTTGATCTGCGTCCCAGCCCGAACAATGGATTACTCTACTGTGTGGGCACAAGATGTGAGGCAGGAGGCACCCGAATGGTCTTGGATGAGATCAATCACTTCGGCAGGAAGGGCAAGATCTTTCTAGTGCACTTCAGAAACGTCAGGGGCAGCCTCGCATCAACCGGGGCCTTCGAAGAGGTTCTCCTCGACGATGGCGATATGAATATGTTCGAAATCCTCTTGGCGCTGCAGAAGATCGGATACGACGGCTGCTTAAACCCGGACCACACCCCGATATTAAAGGGGGGCACTCCTGAAAGACGGATGGCTTTGTCGTACTCGGTTGGTTACCTTAAGGCGCTCCTAGCCGCATTGGCAGCGCTTCCATAACCACACCCCTTTCCTAAGCTTTTCGTATCCGAAGACCTGCCAAGACACTCCTCTCGCGCGCATAATCGCTAAACCGCTGATAACTGCTATGCGTGTTGCTTCGTTCTTCAAATTCAGAGTACTTTTTAAAGGGTCTTCACCTTAAGATATAGTGATGTGTTATGACTGTTTTAGCTGTCGCAAAGGTTAGTAAAAAGTACAGAATTACCCTGCCAATAGAGGTTAGAGACTTCCTCAACGTGTCAGAGGGCAATAACCTTCTCTTCTTCACAATAGAAGGCGCAAAAGGACGAG
>JAOZHB010000033.1 GCA_026015035.1 Candidatus Bathyarchaeota archaeon
TTCTATTTTAAGGAGCCTATTGTATTTGGCTATTCGTTCTCCCCTTGCAGCTCCGCCTGTTTTAATTTGCCCCGCGTTTAAAGCGACTGCGATGTCCGCAATATAGGTATCGGTGGTTTCACCTGAGCGGTGGCTAACGATGACGCCGTACCTGTTTTTTTGGGCTAAGCGGGCGGCATCAAGGGCTTCAGTGAGGGTACCAATTTGATTTACTTTGAGGAGGACGGCGTTAGCTGTGCCCGTTTCGATACCCCTCCGCAGGCGTTCCGCGTTTGTGACGAAGAGGTCATCTCCAACGATCTGCACGTTCTTCCCAATCTCCTGGGTTATGGCGGTAAAGCCTTGAAAGTCGTCTTCGTGGAATGGGTCCTCAATGGAAACAAGAGGGTACGCCTCAATTAGGTCTTTATAGAAGTTGATGAGGGCGTCGGTGGTGTATACTCCGTTATCAATGGCGTACGTCCCCTTCTTGGCGTCGTAGAAGCCGTTAGCTGCAGCGTCTAACGCGAGGGACACATCTTCTCCAGGGGTGTAACCTGCTTTGTTGATGGCTTTGAGGAGGGCGTTTAAGGCTTCAGCAGTCTCCTTCATAGGAGGAGCAAACCCTCCTTCATCTCCTAAATTAATTGCTGAAGGACCGTATTGTTCTCGTAAAACCGTTTTCAACGCGTGGTAAACTTCCACTCCAATTCGAAGGGCGTCTGAGAAGGTTGCGGCACCTATAGGTAAAATCATGAATTCTTGGATGCTCAATTTGTTTCCGGCGTGAATCCCACCGTTTATGACGTTCATTAGAGGTACGGGTAGAACCCTTGCTTCTTCTCCTCCCAGGTAGTTGTAGAGGGATGTGCCAGCTGTGTTGGCGGCAGTCTTAGCCGCAGCCAATGAAACACCTAGGATGGCGTTTGCCCCGAGCTTCGACTTGTTCTCGGTGGCGTCGAGGTCGATCATCAGTTTATCGATGTTCCTTTGCTGGGTCACGTTTTTTCCGATGAGTTCAGGGGCGATAACGGCTCTGATGTTCTTCACGGCGGTTTGAACACCCTTACCATTATACCTTGCTTTATCGCCGTCTCTGAGTTCAAATGCTTCGTAGACGCCGGTTGAGGCGCCTGATGGAACGCTTGCTATTCCACAGCCATGTCGTGTGCGTACCTCGACTTCGATGGTCGGGTTCCCCCGTGAATCCAAGATTTCCCGTGGATAAATAGCAGTGATTTCGAGGTTCGCTTCAAAAGGCTTTTTCATCAAAGTCGCCTCTATCCGTTCTGAATTGGTTTAAATCAGATACTCCATTCATATTTAAATGAAGTTCATGTGTTTCACGTCTTTGATGCGGGATCGAGTGCTTTTAGTGTTCACGAGGTTAAAACTAAAATGGGTTGGATGGACGGGACGTCAAAAACAAGATATCGGCTTTCTTCCTTTTGGCTTCGAACTTCTTCACGTAACGGGTTTGTGGTTCAGTCAACATCGAAGTTATTTAGTCAAGGTAGGTTCTGTGGACCATTAAAAATTTCGTTAAGGTCTAGGGACTAACGGGTGGAACCGACCTTTATCTGTGTTTTAGTTCTCTTGTAACTGTGGAAGCGTCTGAGCCGCTGCTGGCTCTTGAGTGGCTCGTATATTGCTCTCTTTAAAACAAGTGTTTAAATATTACCTATCAGTAATTAATGAAGGCCGACGTAAACCGGGTGGACAGCATGGGGCTTAAACTCATTATTGAAGATGAGGGAAAGGTTATTTTGGAGGTTCTCTTGTCTCCCGATGACTGGCACCGACGGGAGTTGGTGAGAGAAGTCGATCAACTCCGGAGGGACGCTCGACGTAATGTGAAGTTTTATGAAGCATTCACCAACGCCAACCGGGTTCGCATGCTCCACTGTCTGTTGGAACGAGAGAATCACACACTGACGTTTAAAGAGTTCATGACCGATTTAGGCTTGAACCCGAAGATTATACGGGAGAACGCGGTCAAGCTCCAGAATATCGGGTTCATCGAGTCACCTAGTAGAGGTGAATATCGGCTTTCGAAGCGGGGGCAGCTCTGTTTTATGATGACGGTCATCGCCATGCGACGGATGCTGCAGACGATACGGGAGGACTATTCCGAATGATGTACATAGACTTTGACGACATACCTCTGGACGGGCGTCCTGAACGAATGAAGAAGCCGTTAATTCCGTGGGAAGATCGCGGCAAACATGAGGAATACGCGAACCAACTGGATCGATGTCAAAACTTTCGAGAGGTTTTTACTCTCGTAAAGAAATCGGTGAAGGACGCTCTGAACCGTGAGCGAACCGGCCTTCTCCTCTATCTCCGCGACTTGCCTTTGAAAGTCGGTGCTTACCATCAACTGGGAACCAACGGTATTATCCTGAATAGGGTGCTCTTAGAGCAAGTGATTCAGACTACGGCCTCACGCGTGGAAGTCAACGCCTTCATCTACTATATACTTCTCCATGAATACCTGCACACTCTGGGCTATATCAATGAGCGACGGGTGAGAGAGTTAACCTATGTGGTCGCCGAGGAAACTTTCGGACCCTCCCACGTGGCTACAAAAATGGCCGTTGAGGGGCCTTGGGCCTTCATCAAACTCAATCCCTTCTACGCTCCCCGCGTTCATGAACGAGCAATGGAGATCGTTAGGGAATTCGAGGACCCGTCGTCCAAGTACATTTCTTAAACTCGTTTCCGTTTTCTAGTGGAAAAGGGTCTTTCTTTTCGAGATCAAGTAGAAGAAGAGAAAAAGGGCTGTAGCGGAGTAGGCGATGAGGCCGAGGTTGAAGAGGAGGCCCTGTTGGTTTGGGTTGAAGCCGAAGAAGCCGATGGACGCGTAGAGCGATGAAACGCCTATCGCGAGGGTGAGTGGTGCGAGCGCGATGGCGAGCCAGAGAAACCTTGGGCGTCGTGTAAAGAGCCCAACGCCTATGACGAGGGAGACTGCTCCTAGAACTCCCATGTGTAGCATACTGGCTACTGAGAGGACGAAGACAATCAAGTTAATAACCCCGAACAAGCCATGCGCTATGACAACCATGAGTCCCGCATTAACCTTCCAGTTCACGTCAGTCACACCCGTCTGAGACACTAATAATTATAAAGGAAAGCTAAAAGTCTACCCCTCGGATGAGTTTAGCGATGTAGGTACCGTCGACGTTGTGTTTGTGGGGATACAGCCTCATGGCCTCTTCTTGACCTCGTAGACCGGGAACCCCCATCTTCGGCTCGACTTCTGCTAAAACGAATTCGGGGTGCTCCTTTAAGAAGCGTTCGATGATCAACTCGTTTTCTTCCACTAATATGCTGGATGTCGAATAGACGAGACACCCGTCTCGCGCAAGGTAGTTAACACAATGATTAATCAGTCTCCACTGCCTCTCAATCATTCTCTTGACGACGTTACTACCTCGCCACTTCGAGGCGGTTCTCCAAAAGGCTCCTGAGCCACTGGACGGTGGGGTCACGTAAACCACGTCAGCCTTCCCCTTGAAGGGGAGGTTCCCCTCCAGATCGGCGGTTAGCACGTCAACGTTTTGGATGCCTAATCTCTTCAGCTGCGCCTGTAATCTTCCCATAAGTCGTGATGGATAATCAACTGAGAGAACCCGCCCCGGTCCCTTAAGGAACAGGGCTGCATAGGCTGCTTTAACGCCGTGGGTTGCCCCCACATCAAGCACCATGGCGTCGGCCACCGGTTTTCCCGCGAAAACCGTTAAACACGATGCTAGGTTTGGAAGAAAAAACAGGCCGTCTCGATACTCCTTCAACCGGGTCAGTGGAGTAGCCGTTTCAACTATTCGGTACAAAAAGGGGAGAGCTTCCACCTTTTCCAAGGTGATTCCCTGTTTTGAAAGTGTAGACAGTACCGCATCCTCTCTCGCTTTGAAGGGATTGACGCAGAGAAGCGGACGCAATACATCTTCCTGTGTCTTCATGAGTTTGAGGGCTTCGCTGCGTCCAAGCAGTCGGATACAGTATCTGGTGAACCACGTTGGATGAAAGGTTTGAAGACTGATTCTTTCGATCTCGTCAGCATCTTCTAACAACGACTGGGGGTCAATGGCTAAAATCTTTCCCAACGCCTCTTCTACGGGCATCAATGTCTTCCAGCCGAGTACCCTCCTACCAATTTCAGCCAGTTGCACTCCAGTCTCTCGACCCTCTGCCGTGAATTTGGTACTGTACGTGTAGAGTCTGAGGAAGGCTTGGATCCCTAAGCTGAAGTCGCTTAGAGTCTCAGGAGTTAACGCGTGGTTCACGATTTTATCGACGAAATTTCTTCTGCGGATGCATTCTCTTACCATGTGTCTCGCCGAAGCCGTTCTCTTGGAGTCCTTTATTTCAAGCTGGGATGTCGTCTGGGTTAACGCGGAAGAGAGGCTTAATCCCTCCAGTTCTATCCAGCTCATGGCCTCGATGGCTATTGTCCACACTGTTCTCATGAGTTTCCTCTTCTGAAGGGAAGATATGTTTGACGGCAGAATTTATGTTATCCCCTTCTCTTCAGCCAACTTTACGGGCTGTTAAATCATTCATCTTCTCAAGAAGATGTGCTCCTCACAAAAATTACAGCAGTTCTTTGACATTTTTTTAACCTTGAAACCCTTAAAAAACGCGTATTTTCTCAATAAATCCTTATATCTTGGTTATCTAAAGGCGTATATGGGCGTTTTTAGACAGGATTAGATGGGATTAGACGGGATAAGACGGGATTAGACAAATTTAGACGGATTTGGGGTGGTTTAGACGACGGAAAACTTTTTTCACGCGCGGATTCAGAAGGGACATCGCGTGAAGATTCCTGCTTGGTTTCTGTTACGCCATCAGCTGCGTGTCGGTGACATTCTCCACGTCTGCATTGAGGAGGCTGAATTTGATGTTCGACTTGGGACGGATTTTCGCTTCACAATTCCTCGACGCGAGTATGAGGCGATCAAAGAATACTGGTTTGAGCAGCCGGTCATTCGAGTGGACGTGGAAGTTAAGACGCGTCTCGAGGACGACACTCGTCAATGAGGTCTAGCGAACTAAATTGTGACGAGTGTTAAGCCGTTAAGGGCATGCTAGCGGACAGGAACGTTGTTAGGTCCTTCGGTGGATCGTTCGTTCGACGGTTTCTTTAAACTGTAGGGGGTTCTTGGGAGTTATAATGTAGTTTCCTCTCGTCGTTTGTATTAGGAGGCCATCCTCGAGGTTCGTTATGGCCATGAACGCCGTTCCAATCACGGGGATCTTGTAGTAGCCTCCGTGGAAGCTGGCGCCAAATAACTTGACGCCGACGGGAATTAGGGTTCTTTCAAGCGATTCGATCGCATTAAGGCGTATTCGTTTACCCCCACCAATTAGTTTCGTCGTTTCGATGATGAGGTCTTCCTCGGTTAAGACGTATCGCGTCTTGTAAAGGGACCGCCATAAGTGAAACATAATGACTCCTACGACGGTGGATCCAACTGAAGCAGCAGTGCCCCCCGTTCCCATGGGCGTAAAGACGCTTGCACACGCGAAAAAAACGATCATGGCTCCAATGAAAATAGTTAGGCCGCCATAACTCCAGGCTATGCCCTTCGACACCCGAGGCTTATTAATCAGTGTCATCGCGGTGCTTAGTAATTCAGTTACTTACGTTTCAAGCTATCGCTTACGAGGTCATATAGAATGTAAAAACTTGATGTGTTCCCTTGAGGTCTCTTCGAGGTTTGAGCTGAGGGAAACGGCGTCATTCTTAACGGGGGTTTAGCATAGCCTAGTCCACCTAGTGTACCAAAGAACATAATTGCTTGCGACGCTTAATGTTTGGCAAGGTGACAACAGGTGCAGAATCGACGGAAACTCAATGGTTTGCGGAGTCTCTCGGAACTCATTTCTTTACATGGAAAACGTGCGTTAATTACTGGTGCGGCGACGGGCATTGGTAAAGCCGTAGCGTACCGGTTTGCAGAAGCGGGGGCCACGCTTGACTTGGTCGACATTGATGGCGAACGCCTGCAAGGGGTAAAGGAGGAGCTTTCACCGTTTGAGGTGGAAATAACCTGTCATACGACCGATCTCAGTGAAAAGGAGGAGCTCGATGCGCTCTGGGTAGCTCTCAAGGGAAGAGAGCCGGACATCCTCATGAATAATGCGGGGATTTACCCTCTGAAAAGCTTCTTAGACACCGATGAAGCCTTTCTTGAGCACGTAATGCAAATCAACTTGAACGCCGTATTCTGGATGTGCCAACACATGGTGCGTCGCAGACTAAACGTGGGCGGTGTAATCATAAACGTTGGCTCAATTGAGGCCCTTCTGCCCTTTAAAGAAGACTTAGCGCACTACGCCATGAGTAAAGCTGGCGTATTGGCGTTTACCCGAACGTTAGCCAAAGAGTATGGGCGAAGGGGTTTCCGAGTGAACGCCATCCTACCCGGCGGCATTTTAACGCAGGGCGTCAAGAACACCGCGAAAGAAATCCTTCACTTCAATTTCGGCCTCATTAAATCGGGGTTAGATTTTCGGTCGCGGTTACCTTTAGGCCGGTTCGGTCGTCCAGACGAAGTGGCCCTCATGGCTTTAGTGCTCGCCAGTGACCTGTCAAGTTACGTACAAGGGGCCTTAATACCCATAGATGGAGGCTTCCTGTCAACCTAAAACAGCCTCTAGAGAAGAGTAACGGTACGGTAAGGCGGAGGTTCAACCGGCGCCTCGTCCCAAACATCGTCCCCTCAGCTGCTCACATTGAAACCGCTCTCTGGTTGCGGTAACTCCAGCAACGACTTCAACCAGTGGTTGTTACGGTCCCTTTCCTGGGATCTATGCCTTCACATCGTCTTTCGTGCTTCTTTGATGTAGGGGACTATTGGGAGGCAGAGTGCAAAGAAGATAGCTGAGGCGTAGTATGGAAAGAGGGTTCCAAGGCTCTCCCACAGGTAACCGCCTATGGTAGGTCCTACGGTGAACCCGAGCATAATGCCCGCTTGGGTGATGCCTGAGGACACGCCTCGTCTGCTGATGGGGACATGTTCCATCAGTAAGGACAAGAAGGAGGGCCACGTCATGGACCACAGACCGTTAATGGCCATCTGAACGGGTAAGAGCAGCAAGAAGTTCTGGACTGATGTCCAGAGAACGAAGAGAACAGGGATCAGTGCTAAACAGGCCGTGATAAACCGTTTTCTTCCCACTTTTTCAGCTAAAACGCCTGCAGGGAGCTGAGTCAGAATCGTCGTAAGCCCGAAGCCGACA
>JAOZHB010000034.1 GCA_026015035.1 Candidatus Bathyarchaeota archaeon
AACCGGGTTCGCATGCTCCACTGTCTGTTGGAACGTGAGAATCACACACTGACGTTTAAAGAGTTCATGACCGATTTAGGCTTGAACCCGAAGATTATACGGGAGAACGCGGTCAAGCTCCAGAATATCGGGTTCATCGAGTCACCTAGTAGAGGCGAGTATCGGCTTTCGAAGCGAGGGCAACTCTGTTTCATGATGACGGTCATCGCCATGCGACGGATGCTGCAGACGATACGGGAGGATTATTCCGAATGATGGACATAGACTTTGACGATATATCTTTGGACGGGCGTCCTGAACGAATGGAGAAGCCGTTGATTCCGTGGAAAGATCGCGGCAAGCACGAGGAATACGCGAACCAACTGGATCGATGTCAAAACTTTCGAGAGGTTTTTACTCTCGTAAAGAAATCGGTGAAGGACGCTCTGAACCGTGAGCGAACCGGCCTTCTCCTCTATCTCCGCGACTTGCCTTTGAAGGTCGGTGCTTATCATCAACTGGGAACCAATGGTATCATCCTGAATCGGGTGCTCTTAGAGCAAGTGATTCAGACGACGGCTTCACGCGTGGAAGTCAATGCCTTCATCTACTATATCCTTTTACATGAATACCTGCACACTCTGGGCTACATCAATGAGCGACGGGTGAGAGAGTTAACCTATGTGGTCGCCGAGGAAACCTTCGGACCCGCCCACGTTGCGACAAAAATGGCCGTTGAGGGGCCCTGGGCCTTCATCAAACTCAATCCCTTCTATGCACCCCGCGTTCATGAACGAGCAATAGAGATCGTCAGGGAATTCGAGGATCCGTCGTCCAAGTATATTTCTTAGACCCGTTTCCGTTTTCTAGTGGAAAAGGGTCTTTCTTTTCGAGATCAAGTAGAAGAAGAGAAGAAGGGCTGCAGTGGAGTAGGCGATGAGGCCGAGGTTGAAGAGGAGGCCCAGTTGGTTTGGGTTGAGGCCGAAAAAGCCGATGGACGCGTAGAGGGATGAAACGCCTATCGCGAGGGTGAGTGGTGCGAGCGCGATGGCGAGCCAGAGAAACCCCGGGCGTCGTGTAAAGAGCCCAACGCTGATGGCAAGGGAGATTGCTCCCAGAATCCCCATGTGTAGCATACTGGCGCCTGAGAGGACGAAGACAATCAAGTTAATAATCCCGAATACGCCATGCGCCATGACGACCATGAGCCCCGCATTCACCTTCCAGTTCACGTCAGTCACACCCATCTGAGACACTAATAATTACAAGGGAAAGCTAAAAGTCTACCCCTCGGACGAGTTTAGCGATGTAGACACCGTCGATGTTGTGCTTATGAGGATAGAATCTTATGGCCTCTTCTTGACCTCGTAGACCGGGAACTCCCATCTTCAACTCGACTTCGGCTAAAACGAACTCGGGGTGCTCCTTTAAGAAGCGTTCGATGATCAACTCGTTCTCTTCCACCAATATACTGGACGTCGAATAGACGAGACATCCATCTCGCGCAAGGTAGTTAACACACTGAGTAAGCAGTCTCCACTGTCTCTCGATCATTCGCTTGACGACGTTACTGCCCCGCCACTTCGAGGCGGTTCTCCAAAAGGCTCCTGAGCCACTGGACGATGGGGTCACGTAAATCACGTCAGCCTTCCCCTTGAGGGGAAGATTCCCCTCTAGATCGGCGGTTAATACGTCAACGTTTTGGATGCTTAACCTCTTCAGCTGCGCCTGTAACCTTCCCATCGGTCGTGATGGATAATCAACCGAGAGAACTCGCCCCGATCCCGTAAGGAACAGGGCTGCATAGGCTGCTTTAACGCCGTGGGTTGCCCCCACATCAAGCACCGTGGCGTCGACCATCGGTTTACCCGCGGCAACCGTTACACACGATGTCATGTTTGGAAGAAAAAACAGGCCGTCTCGATACTCCTTCAACCGAGTCAGGGGGGTCGCTGTTTCAACTATTCGGTACAAAAAGGGGAGGGATTCCACTGGTTCCAAGGTGACTCCCTGCTTTGAAAGTGTAGACAGAACCGCGGCCTCTCCCACTTTGAAGGGATTGACGCAGAAAAGCGGACGCAACACGTCTTCCTGGGTCTTCAAGAGTTTGAGAGCTTCGCTGCGTCCAAGCAGTCGGATGCAGTATCTGGTGAACCACGTTGGATGAAAGGTTTGAAGACTGATTTGTTCGATCTCGTCAGCGTCTTCTAACAACGACTGGGGGTCAATGGCTAAGATCTTTCCCAAGGCCTCTTCCACGGGCATCAAGGTCTTCCAGCCGAGGACTCTCCGCCCAATTTCAGCCAGTTGCACTCCAGCCTCTCGACCGTCAGTCGTGAATTTGGTACTGTACGTGTAGAGTCTGAGGAAGGCTTGGACCCCTAAACTGAAGTCGCTGAAAGGCTCAGGAGCTACCGCGTGGTTCACGATTTTATCGATGAAATTTCTCCTGCGGATGCACTCTCTAACTAGGCGTCTCGCCAAAGCCGTTCTCTTGGCGTCCCTTATTTCAAGCTGGGATGTCGTCTGGGTCAACGCGGAAGAGAGGCTCAATCCCTCCAGTTCTATCCAGCTCATGGCCTCGATGGCTACCGTCCACACCGTTCTCATGGGCTTCCTCTTCTGAAGGGAAGATATACTTGACGGCAGAATTTATGTCATCCCCCCTCTTCAGCCAACTGTACTGTTAAACCATCCGTATTCGAGAGAATACATGTTCCTTCCAAAAATGACAACAGTTCTTTGAGAATTTTATAACCGTGATACCCACAAAAAACACGTATTTTCTCCATAAACCCTTATATCTGAGTTATCTAGAGGCGTATATGGGCGTTTTCAGACAGGATTAGACGGGATAAGATGGGATTAGACGAGATTAGACAAATTTAGACGGGTTTGGGGTGGTTTAGACAACGGAAAACTTTTTTCACGCGCGGATTCAGAAGGGACATCGCGTGAAGATTCCTGCTTGGTTTCTGTTACGCCATCAACTACGTGTCGGTGACATTCTCCGCGTCTGCATTGAGGAGGCTGAATTTGATGTTCGACTTGGGACAGATTTTCGCTTCACGATTCCTCGACGCGAGTATGAGGCGATCAAAGAATACTGGTTTGAGCAGCCGGTCATTCGAGTGGACGTGGAGGTTAAGGCGCGTCTCGAGGGCGAAACTCGTCAATGAGGTCTAGCGAATTAAATTGTGACGGGGTGTTGAGCCGTTAAGGGCATGCTAGCGGACAGGAACGTTGTTAGGTTCTTCTTTGGATCGTTCGTTCGACGGTTTCTTTAAACTGTAGGGGGTTCTTGGGAGTTATAATGTAGTTTCCTCTCGTCGTTAGTATTAAGAGGCCGTCCTCGAGGTTCGTTATGGCCATAAACGCCGTTCCAATCACGGGGATCTTGTAGTAGCCTCCGTGGAAGCTGGCGCCAAATAACTTGACGCCGACGGGAATTAGGGTTCTTTCAAGCGATTCGATCGCATTAAGGCGTATTCGTTTACCACCACCAATTAGTTTCGTCGTTTCGATGATGAGGTCTTCCTCGGTTAAGACGTATCGCGTCTTGTAAAGGGACCGCCATAAGTGAAACATAATGACTCCTACGACGGTGGATCCGACTGAAGCAACAGCGCCCCCCGTTCCCATGGGCGTAAAGACGCTTGCACACGCGAAAAAAACGATCATGGCTCCAATGAAGATGGTTAGGCCGCCATAACTCCAGGCTATGCCCTTCGACACCCGAGGCTTATTAATCAGTGTCATCGCGGTGCTTAGTAATTCAGTTACTTACGTTTCAAGCTATCGCTTACGAGGTCATATAGAAGGTAAATACTTGGTGTGTTCCCTTGAGATTTCTTCGAGGTTGGAGCTGAGGGAGATGGCGTTATTCTTAACGGGGGTTTAGCATAGCCTAGTCCACCTAGTGTACCAAAGAACATAATTGCTTGCGACGCTGAATGTTTGGCAAGGTGACAACAGGTGCAGAATCGAAGGAAACTCAATGGTTTGCGGAGTCTCTCGGAACTCATTTCTTTGCATGGGAAACGTGCGTTAATTACTGGTGCGGCGACGGGCATTGGTAAAGCCGTAGCGTACCGGTTTGCAGAAGCGGGGGCCACGCTTGACTTGGTCGACATTGATGGCGAACGCCTGCAAGGGGTAAAGGACGAGCTTTCACTGTTTGAGGTGGAAATTACCTGTCATACGGTTGATCTCGGTGAGAAGGAGGAACTCGATGCGCTCTGGGTAGCTCTCAAGGGAAGAGAGCCGGACATCCTCATGAATAATGCGGGGATTTACCCTCTGAAAAGCTTCTTAGACACCGATGAAGCCTTTCTTGAGCACGTGATGCAAATCAACTTGAACGCCGTATTCTGGATGTGCCAACACATGGTGCGTCGCAGACTAAACGTGGGAGGTGTAATCATAAACGTAGGCTCAATTGAGGCCCTTCTGCCCTTTAAAGAAGATTTAGCGCACTACACCATAAGCAAAGCTGGCGTATTGGCGTTTACCCGAACATTAGCCAAAGAGTATGGGCGAAGGGGCTTCCGAGTGAACGCCATCCTACCCGGCGGCATTTTAACGCAGGGCGTCAAGAACACCGCGAAAGAAATCCTTCACTTCAATTTCGGCCTCATTAAATCGGGTTTAGATTTTCGGTCGCGGTTGCCTTTAGGCCGGTTCGGTCGTCCAGACGAAGTGGCCCTCATGGCTTTAGTACTCGCCAGTGACCTGTCAAGTTACGTACAAGGGGCCTTAATACCCGTCGATGGAGGCTTCCTGTCAACCTAAAACAGCCTCTAGAGAAGAGTAACGGTTCGGTAAGATTTAGGTTCAACTGGGTCCTCGTCTCAAACGTCGTCCCCTCAGCTGCTCACATTGAAACCGCTCTCTAGTTGCGGTAACTCCAGCAACGACTTCATCCAGTGGTTGTTACGGTCCCTTTCCTGGGATCCATGCCTTCACATCGTCTTTCGTGCTTCTTTGATGTAGGGGACTATTGGGAGGCAGAGTGCAAAGAAGATAGCTGAGGCGTAGTATGGAAAGAGGGTTCCAAGGCTCTCCCACAGGTAACCGCCTATGGTAGGTCCCACGGTGAACCCGAGCATAATGCCCGCTTGGGTGATGCCCGAGGACACGCCTCGTCTGCTGACGGGGACATGTTCCATCAGTAAGGACAAGAAGGAGGGCCACGTCATGGACCACAGACCGTTAATGGCCATCTGAACGGGTAAGAGTAGCAAGAAGTTCTGGACTGATGTCCAGAGAACGAAGAGAACAGGGATCAGTGCTAAACAGGCCGTGATAAACCGTTTTCTTCCCACTTTTTCAGCTAAAACGCCTGCAGGGAGCTGAGTCAGAATCGTCGTAAGCCCGAAGCCGACA
>JAOZHB010000041.1 GCA_026015035.1 Candidatus Bathyarchaeota archaeon
ACGGAGACGCTCTTCGGATCGAGATTGGCTGTCGGCTCATCTAAAAAGAGGATGTCGGTGTCCAGGGCGAGAGCCCGTGCGAGGGCCACCCGCTGCTGTTCCCCGCCCGATAAACTCTTTGCCAATCGCTCTTCGTAGCCGTGTAACTTAACAATGTCAAGGGCTTCTGTAACGCGCTCGTGTATCTCCGGTTGGGGTAACTGCCTCAATTTAAGGCCGTAGGCGATGTTCCCGTACACAGTGGTGTTGAATAACGCGGTTTTTTGAAAGACCATGGTACCTCTTCGTCGGAGCTTCACAAGGTTTTTTCCATCCACTTCTTCACCGTCAAAAATAACGGTGCCTTTTGTCGGGGTGTCAATGCCCGCCATGATCCGGAGGAGCGTCGTTTTGCCACTGCCATTGGGGCCGATGACGGAAAAAACCTCGCCTTTCTCCACTTTTAGGCTGATGTTCTTCAGCGCCGTGATGTCGCCATACTGCTTCGTTACGTTTGTGAGCTCTATCATCTCCACAGCCAACTCCGCACCCTACTCTGAAGCATGTTAACGGAAACGTTGACCCCGAACACAATCACCAGCAAAATGATGGTCAACGCAATTCCAAGAAGCAGTTCCCCCCGCGTGGATTCCAGGGCAATAGAGGTGGTTAAGACCCTCGTCAACCCTCTCAGATTTCCACCCACCATGATGGCGACGCCCAATTCAGCTATGGCCCTGTTGAAGCTCGCTGCCACCGCCAAAAGGACACCGCCAATCGATTCTTTCAACACCACCATGGAGGCTTCGGTTTCCGATGCCCCGAGAGTGGTTGCTAAGTCCTTGATTTCGGGGTCGATGGCCTCAATGGTACTAGTGGTGAAACTGACAGTTATGGGAGTGATCAACACTGCTTGCCCCATAATAATCGCGAGAGGCGTGTACAGGAGATGAAGGAACCCAAGGGGTCCCGACTGGGAAAATAACAGCCAGAGAAGCAAGCCGAGAGCCACAGCGGGCAGTCCCATCATAGCATTAAAGAAGCCTACAATGACCCTTCTACCTCGGAAGCGTTTCAAGCCTAACAGGATTCCGAGCGGTATGCCCCATAGGGCTGCGAGAAGAGTGGCGGCTCCGGATACGCCGATGGTTCGCACCGCAATCTCTACGACCTCTGTTTCCACAGTCATATTGACGAATCCTCCGTACAACCTCCAATACAAAAGATTTTACCTAGAAAAGTTTAGTGATACAACTCCGGGTGGTCGTCTTGGTATTCGACAGGGCACTCACCGCCGTTGAAGTAGGCATAGTCCTCGATCCATTGAGTCAGCATGGGATCCGTGTTTTGCGCTAATAGTTGAACGGCGGGGAAGAAGAGGCTTCGACCATAAGTGTTCGTTCCGTAGTCAGCTAGAAGTTGTTGGCCATCGGTGGACGCTAAATATTTAATGAAGGAGATGGCTGCATCAAAGTTGGCTTGAGGATTATAGTTTTTGTTAACAGCGATGACGCTGTACACATTAATAAAATTTTGATCTTGATCAACAAGAACCTCGAGGCTGATCAACTCGTCGGTATAGTATTTAAGGTAGGATCCTATGTCTGCCAGCGTGTAAGCCGTTTTCTCGTCAGCGATCAATAAGGTATTCCCCATGCCCGTGCCCGATTCCAAATACCAGTCTTCGTTTCGAAGCTCGTTCCAATTGAAGCCGGCAATACTCCACAGGCTTTTCTCTTTAGTGTGCGTTCCGGAGTTGTCGCCCCTCGAAACCCACGTGACATCACCTTCTCGTCCCGCGTCCACAATCCTAGTGAGAGCCTGGATCATGGTCGTCCCAGTAATGTTTGCAGGATCATCAGCAAACCCCACAATCGAGAAGAAGTTGTACGCAACGATTTTTCGGCAAACACCATACCCGTCTTCGAGGAAGACAAGTTCTTGTGGTGGTGAATGCACTAAAATCAGGTCCGCGTCACCCCGCTTCGCGTATTCGATCGCGATGCCCGTGCCCGCGGAAATGAAGTAAACCTCGATAACGTATTGCTCTTCAAATTGCGCCTCAATCGCATCGAGTAACCCTGTGTCGTAGAGGCTGGTGGTAGTGGAGACCACGAGTTTGGTTCGTCCTCGTGCAAATGGTCCGACTCCATAAAAATAGGTCGTGCTCAGCACAGAGACAAGGACTGTAACGACGATGATTGCGGACCATACGCCTATTCCTTTATTCCTCACCACTCAAACCCCCGTTATGTTTGCCTATACATATCACTTTCCTTTTCCTCTTTATTCAAGAACCTTAAAAACGTTTCTCCTCCTTCCTAAGTCGCGTAAAGAAACAATATTGTCCTCAATGAAAAAACAGGGCAGAATCAGGTTAGCTTAAGGTTTCAAAAAATCAGAGGGAAAACGAAAGTCTGGACATCGATAGCTATGAAACGACATTATCCCGAGGTGGATGACGGCCCATATTTTGTTATTGAAGCGGGTTCAGAAAGGTATATACGCTGTTATGGTTCTGAGAAGAGAATTAATTCGTATAAATAACATAGGAAGGATAGAGATTTGTCGCTTGTTGACATTGTTCTCAGTCGCAGAAGTATTAGGCGTTATGAAAAGAAAGAGATTCCGAAGGACGTGTTAAATCAGATCCTGGAGGCGGGAAGACAAGCGCCCTCTGCAGCTAACAGACAGCCACTCCACTTCATCGTCGTAACCGATGAGAACATCAAGATACAACTCTCGAAAGGATTGTTCAACCGGTTCATCAAAGACGCCCCCCTCGCAATCGTGGGATGCGCTAATACAGGTGACTTCATGACAGGAAAAAAATGGGCCGTGGTTGACACAACCATTGCCCTACAAAACATGGTCATCGCAGCTTGGGCGATGGGCATCGGATCATGTTGGATAGGAGACTTCAAAGAAGGAAAGGTCAAACAAACACTACAAATTCCTGACAAATGGAAGGTCGTGGCTCTCGTATCCTTCGGATATCCTGCTGAGAAACCCAAACCAAGAAAAAAGAAACCTCTTACAAAAATAGTGAACTTCAACAAATTTAGCTAACAAGTCACCAGACACGTCTTCTCAAAGCACGTACACAACCCACAGTACTCTCCAACCCTGTTAAGCTTTCGGTTGTCAGTGAACTCAAAATATTTGTGCTTAATAAAGGTTGAAGCAAGACGAACACGTAGTCCATACTATTTTAGCAATAGTGGTAACCCTCTACTTCTATGCAATCGCTTGTTTATTCGTTCAGAGGTTACTCATTGGCAACAGGGAGAGATATCGAAAGTATTGTAGCAGCTCGTCTTCGACTTCAGTTTCCCGCAAGCCCATGATACCGTTCAGCGTCATCAGGCTTAAATAGTTAGGAGAACGAAAAGAGAGTTCATGGACGAGATCAATGCAGTAAAAATAGGGAGCGGGGAACTTGGAATCTTCTGGCTTGGACAGAACTCCTTTATTATAAAGACGTCTACAGGCGGTCTCATCGCCATAGACCCCTATTTCTCGAGGACGCCGAGATTCAAATACATTCATGAAAAGCCACCGATATGTTCCGAAGACTTACGCGTCGACTTCGTGTTCTGCACCCATGACCATCTGGACCACACCGATCCCGATACCCTGTCGAAGGTGGTGCAACACTCTGCAAAGACCGTCTTCTTAGGACCCAAAGAATCGTGCGACCGCTTCCTGAACATCGGGATCAGCCCACAACGGATCAAGAAGTTAGAGGCAAACGAAACCATCGCGTTAAAGGAGTTTAAGGTCACGCCGCTCTACTCGATCCCACCCACCGTGCCAGTCAATACAACCCATTTCGGATACATCTTTGACTTCGGCTTTGTGAAAGCATACAACATGGGAGACTCCAACAAGTCAATGGTCGATGACCCGACGACCGTTTTAGGCGCGGTAGCTGAACACGCCCCCGAGATCGCGATGTTCCCCATCATCGGTGACTTCAGAGGAAGAACGCCCAGAGATGCGTACGAATTCTCCAAGATCCTTCGCCCGAAGATAGTCATTCCCTGTCACTACGGATGTTTCACGAATCGAACCATCGATCCCCACATCTACGCCAACCTGTTTGACGATACGTCGGACATACAGGTCGTCATCATTGACTACAAGGGACATTACATTTACAAGTCAAATGTATAAAAACGCTGGTTAGCATTGAAAACACAATCACTGAGGGCATCCCAAAGACGACCCTGCTCATCGCCTAGATGACCCTAGCTATCTACCGGACGCCAAGTTGATGAAGTCTTCTTCTCCTTCAGCGTAACCTGACGCTACCAGTACGTCGTCTGTTTGTATAATGGTATCCGGCTTGGGGCGTATCCACTCGCCTCCTCGTCTAATCACGATCAGCCACATCCCTGTCTCTGCGGGGATTTTTGCGTCCCGAAGAGTCCGACTCACCAGGGGCGAGGTCTCTGAAACCCGTATTCGGGTTACCGTCTCCTCGGCTTCCTCGATCACCAACCTCAGTACAGGGTGTGGTTCCAAGCCTCGGAGCACGACATCAGCGATCTTACGCGCTGCATCCGCAATTCTTTCGGCTGCGATTCCGAGCCGCATTAGCCCCAGATAATCCTTGGAGTCCTCAGGTGTGAAGCCACTAGACATGACGAGGAACTCAAATTCCACGTGCATCTGGTCGACGCGGTCCTCAAGCAACTGCACTTCCTCCGCCAATTCCCGACTGTGAAAGAGGAGGGATGAATAGGCGAGGTCGATCATGAGCTCAGACGTGTCTTTTAAAACGGCGAGTCTATTCGCGATCTCTTCGAGGTGTTCATCAATCTGCGACATGTCGTAGCCACCCTCACTCCAGGTCCTGCAATGCCCCGCTGGCGACTGCCTTCAGCTTCTCAATACCGAGAGGTGCTCCCCGGGCGATGAGTACATCCCTGAGACGGATCATCTCCTCCTCGCTTGGGTCAATGATCCACCGT
>JAOZHB010000063.1 GCA_026015035.1 Candidatus Bathyarchaeota archaeon
CGTCCTCTATACCCTTAGATATTCTCTGAGCTGCTTTACCACCGCCAAGCACGTATATGGACCCTATTTCCGTGAGATCAAATGTTACAAACCCTTTTCCTGCGACGTCGAAGTCCTTGTGACCGATGATTAACTTGTCGTTTTCTATATTGATCAATTTCCTTGCGTTATAATAAGGGTCAGCAGCCTCCAACCCTGCTTCAACGATTCCTAACACCATTCTCCTCCCACGTATGTTGCCGTGAGAAAGCAAAGTTTCCAAGTTTTTAATCCACATACGCCGTCCCCCTATGCAGTATAACAACTATTCAACCTATAAATGGAAGATACTGTTGCTTTACTCCATTTTAAGCTAGCTACGTGTATTTTATGATTATCGTTAGATTTCCCTATCCGGTTAAGTCTTGTTCAAGAGTGTTTCTAGTCGTTTTCTTGTTATATAAGACTAAAATTGGTTTAGAGGTGTTTTTTATCTCTGTTTTATCTCGCAATTTCGTTTAAATGCCATATCTAGCTAGTGATCCAAGTAATTAACAACCTCGCCTTCTTGGGTGAGTTTGTAGGTTATGTCTCCGTTTTTAATGTCTTTCTCCACGCAGGAGCCGTGCTCTAGTATGTCAAGATGCCACTTCAAAATTGTGGGGTCTAAACCCGTGTCAGTCTTGAGGTCCATGATGGTTTTACAACCACCTTTAAGACTTCTAAGTATTTTTCTTCTCGTGGGGTTGTTAATGGCTCTAAGGTAACGTGTGTGATACTCTTTTGTCTCCTTCATTGATTTACCCGTGGTTTTGGATTTCTTCTCAGACAAAGGACGTCACATGTAACTCCTACTGTTATCCATACATATTTTACTGTTGGAGTGGTTGCCGCCCCATCCTGCTACATAGCTCATAGCTAGCTTTTCTTTTTCAAAGACAATGTTAATTCAATGATGGAGATCAGTTTACCATCGATTTCGATACTAGCTAGCTGGATAAAGAAAGGGTGTGCTAACCTTTCTCGTGGGTGAAGGCGTAGGCGATGTTGGCACCTATCTGGACGGCCTGTAGGCTACCTGAGGTGCCGAGGGACTGACCACAGGGGTAGGCCCAGACGTAGCCCTCCACGGGCATCTTCACCTCTTCGATGATATCGCCGTAGAGGTCATAGATCTCTGCAAGCACCTCTCCCTGCATTATCAGTTCACCCGGCTTCTTGAAGAAGCGTATCAGGCCACCTCGGTTAGCCCGTACGATCCCGTAGGACCTGTTGACACCAGGGACGATGGGGAAGCCCCTCTGGGGCTCCGCCTCCCCTTTGATCATGTCGAAGACCCTCATGATGTTGAGAACTCCTCGGACGCCAACGCTCGTAGAGGGCTCTGATATCCACCTACCATCTATAAGCTCCCCTAGTATTACTGGGACCCCCTTCCTCACGGCCATGTTCCCAAGAGTAGGAGGCGCATCTTCACTGATAGGCGTGTCATATACGATTGTGGTGACCCCGAAAGCCTCGGCCATCCTCTCCAGCTTCTCCCTGGTCTTTGAGTTAGCGATGTTGATCGCTTGGTAGATAAGAGAGTCGGGCCTCGTATTGCAGTGGATGTTAACAATCAGGTCCGCCTTGCTCCACGCCTCCACCCACAAGGCATAGGCCAGCCTCTCCGTCGTGTTACCCCTCGGCATGTCCGCCCTCACGCGACCCACGTCCAAGTTATCGATCCACGAAAGGTACTGATGGTGCATGAAGGCCAGAGGATTCCCCACCGGTATCCCAATGACAGCCCCCCTGAGGCTCTTCGGGTTGAGCCTCTCCCTCATGACCCTCCTGATGACCTCGATACCCTGTATCTCTGTGCCATGTTGGGTTGACATAAGGAGGAGGGTCGGCCCCTCCTCAACCCCGTTCATCACGAGGACAGGGATATCTATGCTCACGTTGTTGACGAGTTCAATGCCCTTGATGACCCCCTTCTTCAACTCTCCCCTCCTTGCAGTCACATCTCCCACATCAATAACATTAGGCATTACAACAACCTCAATGAGATTACCCTCTAGTTAGGATAAAAGCCTTTTTAGAAACTTCCCATTCTTTCAAAGAATTGTTAAAAACCCACTGCTGGGAGAATCCAGGGACGCAGTTTTAGCTAGCTAGCCCTTTTTTCCTATGTTCAATCGTTTATTTCGATATATTTACCAGAGAAACCTAGTGGTAAATGGAGGCTTCCCTTCACGTTTTTTGTGTTTAGGCACATACCCAAGACAATAGTTTCCCTCTGAAGCTGTTATCCGTGTGCCGTTAGGGCAGCTAGCTTAAAAAAGGGGTATAAAGATGCTTTCTTTATATCCTGAGTGATGAGGGAATATTATGCGTAATTCAGAATATGGGAGTGAGAAGGAAGAAAAATACAGACCTGTTGATTCTTTAATTTCGCCAAGGTTCTCTGGAATAAAAACTTTCATGCGTCTTCCCCATGTCAAGACGGTGGAAGGAATTGATTTTGCGATCGTTGGGGTACCTTCTGATGCTGGTGCGTCTTTTAGAACGGGACAAAGAGAGGGGGCTGCAGCCATCAGAAAGGTTTCAGCTTTATTAAGACCTCATAATCCGGTTTTAGGTGTTAGTCCATTTGATTACGTGAAAGGAGTCGATTATGGCGATCTACCGGTAGTTCCTGGTTACATTGAGGACACTTATAAAAAAATTGAAGAAGGTCTTTATCCGATAATAGATGCAGGCGTAATCCCGATTTTATTGGGGGGAGATCATGGAATAACCTTGCCAGAATTACGTGCAGTAGCTCGCAAACATGGGCCTATTGCTTTGATTCATTTTGACTCTCACAGTGATACTGTTGACCAGTATTTTGGTCAACCTTACAATCATGGAACACCTTTTAGGAGAGCTATTGAGGAAAACTTGTTACTTGCCGATAATTCTATTCAAATAGGCCTAAGGGGTTCAATTTACTCCGCTGATCACTTAAACATACCAAAAAGACTTGGCTTCGAAATTGTGACATTGGAAGAAATACAAGAAATTGGGGTACGAAAATTAATAGAAAAAGTTCGGAACAGAATAGAAAACTCAAAAGTCTTTCTAACTTTTGACATCGACGTTGTTGACCCAGCTTATGCTCCTGGAACAGGTACACCTGAAGTTGGAGGTTTCACAAGCAGAGAAACACTGAACATCATAAGAGGCTTGAAGGATTTGAATTTTATAGGTTTTGATTTAGTTGAAGTTTTGCCAGCTTATGATCCATCAGAAATCACTGCTCTTTTGGCAGCAAACATCGTTTATGAATTCATATCAATCATTTCCTATAAAAAACACACGCGTGAAACATTACAATAAATTAAATTAACTAAGAAACAATTGCATGTAAGCTAGCTAATTATATGCATAAATCAAGCCAAAAATTACAAACGGATCTTCCATAAAATCTAACCTGTTTTTCATTAAAGTTAGCTACGACCTCATTTTACTATGTTTGGGACATTCAAATCAATAAACGAATCTGAGTCTAAACTTCTAACCCAATATTATGATAATAAATAAAAGATGGGATAAAATACTAGTTAGTTAGCTCAACTTATATACGAATATATTTCACAACATAAAATACTGGAGGAGAATCTAATGAATAAAGTTAGAGTTATTCTATTCGGTCTCGGAGCTATAGGAAGCCGCATAGCTACCTTCGCCCTCCAAAAGGAGGGTCTGGAAGTAGTAGGAGCCGTTGAAATCGCCAAAGACAAAGTTGGAAAGGACCTTGGTGAGGTCTTAAAAATGGATAAATCCGTGGGCGTTACAGTTACGGATGACCCAGATACGCTGTTTTCCACGGTCAAAGCGGATGTAATCATCCATTCAACTGTTTCTTACCTGAAGCTGGCTTATCCACAGATCATTAAGTGCGTGAGTGCGGGGGTGAACGTTGTTTCAACTTGTGAAGAGCTATCATATCCATACTTTAAATTCCCAAAACTGTCCGATGAGATTGACAAACTGGCCAAGGAACATGGAGTCACTGTACTAGGCACCGGTATAAATCCAGGCTATCTCATGGACACGTTACCCATCACACTAACTGGACCATGCTTAGACGTTAAGAGCGTCAAAGTAACTAGGATGATGTACTCGGGTAATCGTCGAAGTTCTTACCAGAAGAAGATTGGAACAGGACTTACAACTGAAGCATTTAACCAGATGATTAAAGACGGAGAAATGACCGGTCACGTTGGACTGATCGAATCAGCGTGTATGATAGCTGAGGCGTTGGGCTGGAAGCTAGATGATGTCGTGGAGCTTCCTCCAGAACCGGTGATAAGCGAGAAGGAAACGAAGACCACCTACACGACTGTACAACCCGGACATGTAGCGGGGCTAAGAAGCGTAGCACATGGCATTAAGGGAGGAAAAACGGTCATAACGCTAGAGTTTGTATCCCACACGAATGTAGAGAAACCATATGACGCGGTCGCCATCGATGGGACGCCAAGCATCCACGAGAGGATAGAGGGAGGAGTCAACGGCGACATCGGTACAATAGCTATGATCATCAACTCAATCCCCAAAGTGTTGAACGCCAGACCAGGCCTTTATACCATGAAAGACTTACCATTACCAGCCGCGGCAGTCAAAGACCTCAGGACATACATAAAAGCCAGCTAACTCACACTCCCCTTTTACAATTGTGAGTGAACCGTAAATTAACGCGATTGATAACAGTTAGTTATCTATTGTCAAACAAACTCCAAGGTTTTACCTCTTCCTTAGCAAAATCAGGAGAGCACTACCCATTCGTTCGTCAGTATTCATCGTTAAATTGGGGTGTCGATGACCAATTACTCCGTGAATAGCTAGCTATAGCTAGCCGCAAGGGAGATATCACCTGCATAATACTTTTTTTATGTGTTTTTATTACTAAGCAATGGTTTGTAAAAGTATGAAAGCTTATTTCTTCGCATGATTTATAGTGCGGTGAGAAGGGGTTTAATTTTTGAAGAAGCAAACAAAGGTTTGGTTGGGTATTTTATTTCTGAGCATCGTTATAATTGGTGGATGGTTTATTTCTAATGACGTATATTTGTCTTCATCTGGTGAGTTTGGACTTTATCTCGTTGAGACTGGTGAACTCATAATTTCAGACAAAGACATTCTCTCATATAATAAAACGATACATGAAATCAAACTTACCAAAGGAGGTGTTGAACGGTTCAAAGGGCGGGATTTGTATCAAAGAAAGTTTGTAATTAAACTAAAGGGAATAGAATTGTATGACGGCGCTTTTTGGTCTTATCTTTCCTCGAGAATCTATGAGGGAGTAGTAATAGTAGATATTAACCTTATTCAAGAAGATGTAACAGATAGTTTAACAATAGAGCCGTGGTATCCGCCTGGATTATTTACCGGATCAGAAGATCCAAGACGTAACACGGGGATATTTAACTACTTCCAAAAAATAGGAAAACTAACGCAATGAACAGCTAGCTAGCTATTGTGATATGGTAAATAATCAGAGATTTTTTATGTTGGATCCTTAACAAAAGTATAATTACTAACCTGTTGGATTCAGGAGATGAATGTTTATGGAAAAAAATTTAGATTTTCGAAGCGACACGGTCACGTTACCGACCCCTGAAATGCGAACAGCGATAGCAGAAGCAAAGCTGGGAGACGATGTTTACGGTGAGGACCCCACCGTGAATGAACTTGAGCGACTTGCTGCGGATATGCTTGGGAAAGAAGCAGGGCTCTTCGTAACAAGCGGAACTCAGGGTAACGCAGTTTCTGTGCTCGCACAGACAAGTCGTGGCGATGAAATACTCTTAGAAGCAAACAGTCACATCTATCTTAACGAGGTAGGTGGACTCGCGGTTATTGGAAGCTTAATGCCTAAGCCCATCCCGGGAAACCTGGGTTGGATTACACCCGAAGACATTCGTGGGGCACTCCGACCTAAAAACATCCATTACCCTGAGTCGACTTTACTCTGTATCGAAAACACCCATAATACTGCCGGAGGCATTCCACTCACGGTTGAACAGCTAAAAGCGGACTGGGACGTCGCTCAAGAACTTGGCTTAGGCGTTCACTTAGATGGCGCCCGAATTTTTAACGCCGCAGTCGCTTTAAAGGTTAATGTCAAGGAATTAAGCCAATACGCGGATACCGTTCAACTCTGTCTTTCAAAAGGGCTAGCAGCACCCGTAGGTTCAGTCGTTGTAGGAACCCAGGATTTAATCACAAAAGCCCGAAAATATCGTAAGATGCTAGGGGGAGGCATGCGCCAAGCTGGTGTCATCGCAGCTCCTGGAATAATAGCCCTGACACAGATGGTTAATCGCCTCGCAAAGGATCATGTGAATGCACGACTCTTAGCAGATGGCCTACAAAAACTCGGCATTAAAATACTGAATCACGTCAGAACAAACATGGTCTTTATCGATTTCGCTGATCTTGGATGGAACGACGCAGATTGGCTGGCAGCTTGCCGTCAATTAGGATGGAAAACTCGGGCGCGAGGTACTGGAACACGTCTTTGTCTCCATTATGGTATTGAATCCGACGATATCCACACATTTCTAGATGGCCTCAGTCGCATTGTAGCGAGCTAGTAAAGGCAACTACCCACCCGAAGTTGTCGCCTGAATGGAAAGTTTTTTTATCCTAGAGTTACTTACCAACAATCGGTGTTTAAAGTGAAGATAGGAGCACATGTTGGACTCGTACGGATTTTGAAGGCTGAAGGCGTCAATTGGGTTAGCGTGTTTCCCTCCTCAGGCTTGAACACGCCTTGCGGTGATGAAGGCGTCACAAACCTCATGCTACGGGATGAACGTTTCGCCGTGGCTGTTGCCGACGGTTTTTCCCGAGTCTCCAATCGTCAACGATTTGGAGTCTGTACGGTGCAAGGTGGCTATAACTCAGCAGGCCTGCAATATGCATATGGAGCATTAGCCCAAGCTTATGAAGATGGGACACCTCTCTTATGTGTCACAGATGGTGTCCACACACCAATCACTGGCGTCAAAAGTTTCGATATCTCTGCAGCATACCAGAGTGTCACAAAGTGGACGGGATACATCGATAAACCCCATCGCGTTCCCGAGTTTATGACCCGAGCGTACACATATTTAAAAAGTGGTAAACCAGGTCCCATATTAATTCAGATTCCACGAGATCTAACTGACTATGATGATGCACTATACCCCTATGACTCACCGCCAGGATGGCGTCCACAAGGCGATCCACGAGACGTTGAGCGCGCTGTTCGCACTCTTCTCGCATCGAAAAACCCGATCCTCTATGCTGGTCAAGGAGTATTTTACGCAGATGCTTGCACCGAATTAAAAGAATTTGCTGAACTCATCCAGGTTCCTGTTTTAACTACATTAAAAGGGAAAAGTGCATTCCCCGAGAACCATCCCTTGTCAATCGGTGTAAAAGGAATCCCCGCAGAGCGCTTTCTCACCAATGCCGACCTCCTTTTCGGGCTTGGATGCAGCCTCTCCCCTGGCCGAAAATACGGCGGGTTCATGCACCAGATACCAGAGACGAGACGGAGTGACATCATCCCTGCCCACGCGAAAAAAACCTTGATTCAATGCACACTTGACGACATGGATCTCAACCACTATTATCAGATCAATCATGCAGTTCTCGGCGACCTGAAACTCGTTCTACAACAACTCATAAACGAAGCACGAAAACAACTCGTAGGTAAAACCCGAACTAATTCAACTCTTACACAAGAGCTTGAAGAAGCGAAGAAAGCCCAAGCAGATAAATACATGCCTTTAATGACCGATAATACGCGACCAATCAATCCTTATCGGGTCTATTGGGAGATAATGAACACGATTGATCGACCGAATTCTTTTGTAACTCATGATTCTGGCCTAACCCGGGAACAGTTAGCCACAGTCTATGAAGCAATAGTCCCTCACAGCTTTATGGGCTGGGGAAATGTGTCTACTCTCGGCTTTGGGTTAGGTGCGGCAATAGGCGCTAAACTTGCGTTTCCAGATCGCCAAGTCATTAATGTGGCAGGAGACGCTGCGATAGGGTATCAGCTCGGGAATTATGAAGCGTTAGTTAGGCATAAAATCGGCATCACCACTATTCACATCAATAACTCAGGTTTTAGTGGTTATGGACCTGGATTCTGGGGCGCTGGACGGAACCCATACGTTGCAGAAGTCACTGATTCGTCAACGCTCAATATGGCTAAAGCCGTCGAGGCGTTGGGGGAATATACAGAACGCATTGAAGATCCAGATGAAGTAGCACCAGCCCTTAAACGAGCCTTTAAAAAGAATGCCTCAGGCACTCCTGCATACCTTGAATTCATCTGTAGCAAATATCCGGTAGCTGGAGCATGGTTACAAAACTAACTTCCCCTTCCTCTTTTATAGGAACAGCTAGCGCGCGCTACGAGGAATAAACGAAGATTACTTGTTCATGAATGCACCGATTTATAACATCTTTTAAAAAATGAGCGGTTTGAGGAGATGCTTAAAAGTACAGTCCTTCACTCGTTTGTAACAATTTAACTAAGCTTTTTTTGGTCAAGCTAAAACGATTTGATGCTGTGAAGGCTTTTAATGTAGGAGACGCTTCAGTTTATTGAAGTATAAATTCATAATTTTATGTTAAGAGAAGGGTATAGATGGGGCGTGACGTCGTTTGATTGAACGGGTGATTTTAAAGGATTTTAAGAGTCATGAGGTTTCTGACGTCGCATTTAACTCAGGGTTGAATATCTTCCTCGGTGAGGTGGGAGCCGGAAAGACCAGTATCTTCGAGGCCGTCTCCTTCGCCCTGTTCGGGAGGTATGCGGGAAGCACAAACCAAGGAGGACTGATTCGCAGGGGGGCGGAGAAGGCGGAGGTTTCCTTGACCTTTACCACCACCACCGGACGATACCGGATTGACCGGACGATCTACCCTGAGAAGACCCAACAGGCGAAGATGTGGCTCTTCGATAACGGGGAGTGGCAGCTGGCTGTTGAAGGTGCCACCGCTGTCTCCAAATCGGTTGAGGATTTCTTGAGCGTGGACACCTCTACCTTTCTCGCCGCCATCTACGCCTCCCAAGGTGAGATCAAGGAAATGCTAGAGACTCAACCCGGGAGACGACGGGAACGCCTAGACAAGCTCCTCGGCATCGACATGTACGAGAACATCTGGACGAACCTCGGTCACGCGAGAACAATCGTCTTAACCGAGTTGACCCAAGCCCAGGACGGAGCAAGTGGTGTGGAAGTCTTAGAAAGACAACTCGAAGACTTGAAGGTAAAAATCAAGGTGAGTACACAGGAGTTAAAGGAACTCAGAAAATCTCTGACAAGGATTGATGAGACATTCAAGCCTACAGAACACCTACTCAAGGAATATGATGACCGTAGACAGCGGTTGGCAACGGTTCGAACCCAAGTTGAAGGTAAGTTCACCGAGATAGCGAAGTCAATCCAAACCGTAAACGCCCTGAGAGAGCGGCGGGAGAAAGCAGAGGAGGCTAAGAGGGTTTTTGATAGAAATAGGGAATTCGTGGAGCATGAGAAGCGGTTGGAGGTGGAGAAGAGGCGTGTGGAAACCGTGCTCCAAAAGAAGAGGAGCTTAATGCTGCTCCTCCGAAGGGATGACACGTCCCTCAAGCAAGCCCTTGAAAGACAAGAGCGATTGATGACCCAGTTGCACGAATTAAAGATCTTGGAAGGAGAGATTGAGACTTTAGACGGGGAGAGAGCGACTCTGCCTACATTACGGACGGAGCAAGCTAGCTTCGATGAGCGACTTGATGGGTTAAAAGGACTGTTGGTTAGAGCCTTCAGCGAGATTGAAAGCCAGAGGAGACAGGTTGAACGGGTCACGGAGTTAGGGGAGTGCCCTACCTGCCTTCAAACCGTCCCCGAAGCTCATAAGGAGCGGATTAAACAGGAAACGAGCGATGTCATCACCAAGCTGACATCCAATTATACTTCCCTTGAAGAAGCCAGAGATCAGGTTCAAGAGCAACTTGAAGCGGTGAAGGAAAAGGTGGAAAAAGCGGAGAAGGCGGATCGTCGATACGTTGAAACAGCAACGAAGGTAAAGATGTTGCTTAGTCGTCGAGAGGAGATTGAGGAAGTGGAAGCCAGAATTGAAGAGGTTAAGATCAGCGTCGCCGAAACACAACGACAAATCAATGCGATCAAAGAGTCCGAGGAAACCTTGACAAAGATCATTAAACAGCTGGAAGAAGTAGCACCCAAAGCCGACCGCGCGAGGGAAGCCGAAAAACTTTCGGCAGCGAAGAGAGATTTGGAGGCCATGCTCGTTGAGGAGGAAAGAAACAGCGATACTCTGAAAGGCCAGTTACGTAAGCTGGAGGCGTCGGAGAAGGAACTCAATGAGACGTACAATGAGAAAGAACATCAAGACTTAGAGAACCAAGTGAGGACGCTTCGAGAGAGCCGAGCTAAGGCCACGGAGGGAATAACCCGACTCAACAAGACATTAAAAGGGGATACCCAGCAAGTTGAGAACGTGAAGAAGATTTTAAAGGAGAAGCGGAAGGCCAAAGTCAAAGTCGAGGAATTGAAGGTCGAGAACTACGTCATCGATACGTTGCGCAAAAGCCTCCGAGCCGTGGTTCAACCTGTGATGCGAAAGAACAGCGTGCGCAGGGTCTCCGACGCCTTCCAGAGCTTCTATCAAGAACTTTCCAACGACAGCATCGACTACGCCGCCATCGACGAGGACGGAAACATCGACATCACCCGGAACGGCGAACCATCCCCCGTCAACACGCTGAGTGGAGGCGAGACCACGTGTGCAGCGTTGGCCCTCCGCCTCGCCGTCTGCAGCAGCTTAACCCGGAATCAGCTACTCCTCTTGGACGAGCCGACGATCCACCTCGACGAGGTGTACAGGGCCAAACTCCGGGAGTTTCTCGGTAGCCATGTCTTTGAGCAGCTCATCGTCGTCACCCACGACAACACCTTTGACACTCTGCCTGCCAAGATCTTCCGGGTGGAGAAGCAGAGGGGACGAAGTGTCATCTCCCCCCTCCAGATGGGAGGTGCTTAACGTGTCCTACGTCAAACTGGACATCACGGATCTGAGGGAAACCCGGGAACAGGTTAGGGAGAGCTTTCTCCAACAGGATAAGAGTATCAGCAAGATCCGCGACGTTGTGACCATTCATGCCGCGAGGCCACGTAAGACGAAGCGGGTCTTCGCCGTGGACTCCGGCTTCAACACGGCTTACGAGACCACCTTCACCATCTTGAAGGCGGCGGTGGTGGACGAGGATTTGGAGGTTGACCGCAGGGAAGACATCTATCTCTTCCACGTGGACAATTATCAGACCGACCGGCTGCGTCGGCTCCTCATGCAGCAGGCCCTCTACGAGGCCCTCGCCAAGACAATTCGAAGCGGTAAGGCAGATGGATCCTTGGTGCTCGTGGATGGAACCATCGCCTTGACGGTTTTCTATCCTACCCTGAAGGACCGGAGGGAGTATCGAAGCCACTTCCGAGCCTTGTATGAGGAGCTTTACGCGCCCTTGATGGATCGATGCGTTGACAAAAACATCCTGGTCCTGGGGTTTCTGAAGAGGACGGGAAGCACCTACCTCGCCGAGTACCTTAACGTCAGGGGTGCCTACGACATCTACCTCGTGAACGCATTCCTCCGGGAAGAAGGCCAATACATAGGGCCTATCCCCGTTCTCGACGCCGGAGCGAAGCGGGCCAAGGTCCACCACCAATACGTCACGTTCTATCTCAACCTGAAAAACTGGGTCTACCGCTTCGAGCTCCTGAAAGAACAGGAACATGCCTATCGTGAAGGCATCGAAAACCTCTTGTACTTGGCCACGGAGGCCCACTACGGAATGAACCCCATCTTCAGCAAGGCGGACGAGTACGCGCGGGTGACCAAGCGGGAGACAAACCTCAAATTCGACTACGTGATCCACGAATTAGATGCGGAGGACAGAACCCGGCTGCGCCTGGAAGCGCGGAAGCGAACGCACTTCGGCTACTCTACCAAGCGGTTTCCGGGACGGTTGACCGCAGGATGAGGAGGAAGCAAGAATGAGTGAAAGTCAGATATTGGGAACTGTACTCGGGCAGGGGAGGAGGGCCGACGAGGTTCTCATCGTCTCCACGATTGAGAAGACGGGAACCCTGCGGCGGGGAGCGATACTTGCCCACGACACCTTGAGCGAGACGATGCTACTGCAGGTAGCCAACAAGATGACATGGTCCGACGTAAACGAGCAGGACCTCTACCTCATGAGCGAGAACGAGCGACTGGCATATCAGATCATTCAGCGGTCCCCCAAGAGCTACGTCCTCAGCTGCACCATCGCAGGAGCCATTCGAGACGAGGGTGATGGACCTCAAATCTTCAGCGGAACCATCAGCTTCGTCGCCGACAAGTCGTCTGAGGTTCGAGCCCTGAATCCAGAGGAGGTGAAGACAATCTACGACAGGGGCACCCTCTTCGTCGGAAGAACCGTGGACGACCACCCCGTAACCCTTCCCGTAAACGGACTAGTTCAACGGCACCTCAGCATCATCGGCATGACCGGCAGCGGCAAATCCTACTTGCTTGGTCTCCTCTGTGAAGAACTAGCCCGACGTAAGGCCGCTATCCTCATCGTCGATCCCCACAACGAGTACATACCTCTAGCCCAGACCCTGCCCCGAGAGACGAGGCGGATGCTGTACAGCGTCGGCACCGCGACCGGATTAAACACCTATACCCTCGACGTCAAGGAGATATCGACCTTCGACTTCCAGCACTTCACGGGAATGGGCCCGGGCTCCACAAGTATCGTCGAGACTGTCCTCCAAGGCCTCCGCGAAAACACGCCCCAATACACGATCCAAGACGTCCTTAACGAACTGGACGCGCGGGCGAAGCACGGCCAACCCTCGGAGAAAGCCGCCGCCACGTGGGCCAGAAACTACATCCAGACACTAGCTAATACGGGCATGATCGGTATCCGAGAACCCCCAATCCGGGAGATGGTGGGAGCGAACCAAGTGACGGTGATAGCCATGTCCGGCGTGCGGGAGAGGATCCAACAATTCGTAGTCACCAGCATACTGAAACGGGTCTTCGACGCGAGGAGACAAAGGGAAATACCTCCCCTCTTACTCATCGTGGAGGAGGCCCACCGATTCGCGCCCTCCAGGGAATCAGCGTCCAGCAGCGCCATGATGCGCACTTTAGCCGCTGAGGGGCGGAAGTTCGGCGTCTGCTTGGTGGTTGTGTCCCAGCGACCAAACCGGTTGGACACCACGGTCCTCAGCCAGTGTGTCACCAACATCGTGATGAAGGTCAAGAACCCGGCGGACCTCGCCAGCATACGGGAGAGCGCGGAGAACGTGACCGAAGACCTTTTGGGAGAGCTACCCCGCTTCGAGCGGGGGGATGCATTGGTGATGGGAGAGGCGTTTCCCATATCCATCCGGTTTAAAACGAGGTCGGATCGGACGACCATGCATGGAGGGAAGAGCGTGGACTTCGAAGCAGTGTGGCAGGCGGAGAGTGAACGACGGGACGTGAAGCGGTTTGCGTTCCCCACCAAGCTGTAAGGGGTGATGGATGGATGCGGATTGCGTTGGCCTCGGACTTCCATCTGGACTTGCGCCAGTTCAACCGGCAGCAGCGGTGGCTGGACTACGTCAACACCTTCGTCAAGGTCACGAAGCGAGTGGGCGAGTTGGCGCCCGACGCCTACGTCATAGCGGGAGACCTCTTCGAGAAGTATCGACCGCACCCGGGAGTCATCCGCCGCTTTTTACAGGAGGTGTCATCTCTCGACTGCCCGATTATCCTTATCCGGGGAAACCATGACTCCCCCCAGATATTCTTTGAGCGGTTCGGCGGCGACATCCTGCATCTGCTTCAGGATGTTGCGGAGATCATTTATCTGAATCGGGAGAACCCTGCGTACGAGCTGGACGACGTCTGCTTCATTGGCCTCGGCTACGTCAGCTTCAATACGGCGCAGGAGATCGCCAGCCACGTAAAGGGGGTTAAGACCGAGTTGACGACCAAGGTGGGCATCTTCCACCAGCTCCTCGACTACCCCGGCGTGCCCGAGAACTTGGTGGAGGTGTCTCGAAGCGTCCTCAAGGGGCTTGGACTCGACCACGTCCTGATGGGACATTGGCATGTACGGTACGAGGAGACTGGTCTGTTTAATCCGGGGTCCCCCGAATACTGGTCATTCGACCAGGGGGAACAACTTGTCGTAAACTTGGACACGGGGGACGAGAAGAGGACGCCCGCGAAGGAGAAGGGCTTCTACCTCATCGACACGGCGAAGGGCAAGGGAGAGTTCATCGAGGTCGCGCCAGCGAGGCCCATGTACTGCGTCACCTTTGAGACCAGCGGCTTCGACGAAGCCAGCCACCTCCCCACGATCAAGCGATACCTAGAACGGTTCAACGTGGAAGGAGCTTTAGTGAAGACCATTATTCAGGGAAGGCTTCAGTACGGTCGTATCAGTCTCGGGAGAAGGCTGGACCTCAAGAAGCCCCTCGTCCACAACGTGGTGACGAACCTCAAATCCGCGGAGGTTGCCATAGAAACGGTGGATACCATCGAGGCGCAGGCGACATACCTCGCGGACAGAGGTGTCAGCAAAGAGGTGTCGAAGCGGGTTGCGGAGTGGCTTGAACACAGCCGAGACGACCTCGCAGCCATGCAGAGCC
>JAOZHB010000073.1 GCA_026015035.1 Candidatus Bathyarchaeota archaeon
GCGCCTAACCGCGTGGCCAATTCTTCCACGAGGAAACCCGGAATGCCTGAGCTGATCAAGGCAATGTGATACCCAATCTTTTTGAGTCGTTGAAACACCTGCGGCACGCCCGGGATTAAGGGAATTCCCCGCAGAGTTTGGTAGAACTCGTCTTGCGGCACTCCTTCGAAGAGGCGATAAATTGCTTTGAGGGATCTTTCCAGGGTGAAGAAGCCAATTTCATAGAGAACCCCCAAAAAGGTAATGTGAAACATCCGGGGGACGCCCCACCGTTTAGAGGCTTGCAGAAAGAGATAGAGCCGCTTCGGTATAATTATCCCTTCCACGTCGAAGACGGCTAACCGCCGCTCATCCGAATGGCTAAGCGTCAACAGCAGTATACCTCAGCTAGATAGAAGGTTGACTTCGGGAAAGCAATAAATATTTAGTTTTGATGATACTTTGAATACGCATCTCATGCGGCTGTGATCTAGACTGGTCGAGGATTGAAGCCTTCCAAGCTTCCAACCCGGGTTCAAATCCCGGCAGCCGCACCATCCATAAAACGAATTTGGGCAGTTGCATCTAATTGGCTTTAGAGGCTTCTCTGCGTGTTAAATTTCTGAGTTCCTGGCTGGGGCTTGACGGTTGTGGCTCTCGCGGTCCTGAACATCAATGTAGATTAGGGCTCCACGTGAGAAGGCTTCTCCAGTCAGGATCTGTTCAGGGTTTATTTCCCAAGCTCGGATTAAAAAAAGGATTCTTTAGTTGACTCTACTTGGCTCTTTCTAACTCTTCTACGGCCTCCGGGTTTCTGAGAGTAGAGATGTCTCCAGGAGGTTCTCCAATAGCTTTGGCCCGCACTATTCGCCGCATTATTTTACCGCTTCTGGTTTTTGGCACGTCCTTGACGAACCAAACCTCGTCAGGTCTAGCTATCTTCCCTATCTCTTTGCTTACGTGCTGCATAAGTTGTGTTCTTAATCTGTCACTTTGCGCAGTTCCTTCCCTTAAAACAACGTAAACGCATATCGCCTCTCCCTTAATGGGATGCGGTTTTCCGATGGCTGCTGCTTCAGCTACGTTTCGATGGCTGACCACGGCAGACTCTATCTCGGAGTTACTGATTCGATGACCTGAGATCTTGAGGACGTCATCTGCTCGCCCTTGAACCCATAAGCATCCATCGTCATCCACTCTGGCGATGTCGCCTGCGAGGTAGACGCCTGGAAACTTGCTCCAATAGATGTTTTTATATCGTTCCGGAGCCTTGTAGAGTCCTCTTAACATACTCGGCCATGGTGTGGATAAGACTAGTTCTCCTCCTGACTGAAGGATTGGTTCTCCCATTCCATTGAATACTTGTGCTGAATACCCGGGTAAGGGTCTTGTTGCGGCTCCCGGTTTAAGGGGTGTGATAGGTAAAGGCGAGATGACGAAGCTTCCGGTTTCGGTCTGCCACCACGTATCCATTATTTGACAGCGTTTACCTCCAATATGCGTATAGTACCACATCCACGCCTCAGGATTGATGGGTTCACCAACGGATCCCAGAAGCCGTAACGAGCGGAGATCGTGCTGTCGCGCCCATCGCTCACCATACCTCATATGCATTCGAATGGCTGTCGGAGAGGTGTATAGAACTGTTACGCCGTGATCTTCGATTATTGACCACCATCGATTTGGCGTGGGATAGTCGGGAGCGCCCTCATATATGATTGAAGTCACGCCAAGAATCAGTGGAGCGTATACTATGTAGCTGTGGCCTGTTACCCATCCTATGTCGGCAGCACACCACCAAACATCTTCGTCCTTGAGGTCAAAAACCCAGTTGAGGGTGGCTGCTGTTCCCACGGCATAGCCTCCATGCGCGTGAATTACGCCTTTAGGCCGTCCCGTAGTTCCCGACGTGTAAAGCAGGTACAGCGTGTCGTTTGCGTCCACTTGTTCTGTATTACAGGTATTGGGTTGATGAGCAGTAACTTCGTGCCACCAGAGATCTCGGTCCTCGTTCCACGGCACATCT
>JAOZHB010000088.1 GCA_026015035.1 Candidatus Bathyarchaeota archaeon
AGGGACTTCGTGGGACTGAAATTGCTGATGGCGTCTAAGGCGGTTTGAGGTCCAATGACCGCTACGGTGCCGCCTCGGAAGAGGAAGGTGCTGCCAAAGTTTTCGCCGTTCAGGGCCACGTACATGGCCGCTAAGTTCTGTGCAGGGCTTTTGAACTTCTGGACGAGGCGGACTGACGCCCAATAGGTGGCTTCATTTAAGCTGAAAACGACGTATCTGACGTCTTCGATAGTAGCTCCCTGCGCATTCGTGGTTAACTCGAAGAAATCTGTTTGTCCCTGCCACACATCGGGGTTGGTGACATGGTATATGTTGTCTGAGTCGATCTGGCGCTCAAAGAGGAACTCGGGATACCGGAGCTGAGGTTTTAACCAGGATGGCGTGGGCTGGTTCCATTGGGGATACATGGTTCGATAAAAGTCGAGGACATAGTTTTCCTCTTCTGACATGAAGTATCCCTCAATGCTTCCGCTATAGGTATTGATGAGGACGACAGCAAAGTTTCGTAAAAACACGTTTTTACGGTTAGGATAGTCCAAGTATTCGGTAGGCATGTCTCTGTCGATGTAGACGTAGAGCGCATAGTACAAGTTATCTCCGTCCGACACTAGGTAGGGGTCGTCGTCGACCGTCATACCGGGTAATAGGATGGGGGCAAGGCGTTCCCGAACATCCCGGAGATACAGCATCTTCACATCTTCGCCGCGATCGCCTTTCGCGAAGTCCCAGCGCAGACTTTCCCGTCCAAACATTCCCGAAAAGAACCAGTAGCGGTTGAAGCCCGACAGAACGTAGTCCGGTTCTCCAATATACGTGGGTGGACCTGTGTAGTCTGGCAAGTGGTTCTCGAGAAACTCGGGGATGTCCACGTAGACGATGTCTGACGACTCAAAAAGACCCCCCTCGCCATAGTAAAGTGATGCAGGTTCCGAGAGGTTGAATACCGACTGCCCCGACAAGATTTCTCCTGTAGCCGCGTCAATGGCTAATATGCGCTCTGAATGGGTTATAATCAAGCGCTCCGAACGCCACGGGTCCTCAATCGTGGGTGGCTTGACGATTTTCAGGGCGGAAACCCAATACTCCCGGTTGTTGAGCCAGATAACATCGATGTTCTCTAAATCCATCCAGTTCACACCGATCTGGGGCTTCAACCGAAGTAGCGCTGCTTCATCATTGAAGACACGAATGTTCGCGAGGATTTCCAGGTTTTCCCCGGTGTTCAAGGCGACCTTTAAATCGTCTTCGACGATGTCTCGTAAACCCGTGGCCCACTGAGTGTATTCCACGGTAGGCTTAATCTGGGGTTCCCAAACCCAGCTCTTCCAGTTCCCTTCTATGGCAGGCGCATATTGAAAAGCCACAACAATGGGGCCCGATAGGACGCTGACGGCGACCAACAGAACGACTGCGGTTAACAGGATTTTACGTCGGAAAATGTAGCTCACAGACTGTTGAACCCAGCTTCCTCTCAGGCTGAAGAAGATGCTTAGGACGATTAAGGTGACTTCTCCGATGACCATGGATCTCACATAGAAGGGCGTGGTTATGTCAAAGACGTTCGTGGGTACAGTTACGAGGATCGGTGTGAGTGCTGCAAGGCCAATTAACACGATCGACCGGAACACCTTGGGCACGTCGCCTTTGAGAAATCCAAACACAAGGGAAACGGCGAACCGCAGACCCCAAAGCACACAAAAAATGGTTATGGGGGTCCTGAGCCACGTTACAAACTCTAACACTGGAGAGTTTTCGATGAGCCAGGCGCCCGTGAAAATCTCCGACGTAAAGAGACGGGTCCAAAGGATGGAAGCCGTTCTCTGAAGAAGGCCCATCCACGAGAGTTGTTGTGCTTCAACCCATTTCGCGATGAGAAGGTAATGAAGGGCGAATCCCTCTGCAAGCGGTGGACCAATGACGAAGGCGCCGACAAGGAATTCAAGGGCCTTCCAAGCCAACCCCAGTTTAAGCGAGACCTTGTCATCGTAGGCCAACTCCTCCATTCGTAGAGTAAACGAACCGTCCATTGAATATCGCGTTACCTGGCTGCGGAGGACTCGTGCGACGCCTAAGAACTTGCTGTGGAGATAAATCCTCCGACCCCCATTCACGTCACGCGTGATGGATATTCGAGGGTCACTGAGGGCTACGAGGAGCCCGATGCCTACGCACGCATAGAAGTAGTGGTTGTTGAGGAATTGGATGTTCCACCAGTCTAAGCCCGCCTTCGTGTTAAACATTGCTTGAAAGATGGCGACATCGAGCCACCAATTCTGAAAGAGGATGAATGCGACGACACCGACGATGGCTATGGGTATGACTATCCATCGCCCTAACCGCGGCAGCTCCAACGGTCTGATGGGCGGACGAGGAGCCCTAAAATACTCCGGCTGACTTGGCCTCTCAGGAAACCCTCCCAGCTGAAACCCTCCCCGCCGTCTCGAAACGATGAAAACAGCCACAATCACAACAATTAAGCCAATTACGAAGACTATGGGACTGCTTCCGAAGAAGGATGAGAAGATCATCATAAACATGATTAAGAGAAAGATAACAGTGGATATGGGGGTTCTTCTTTCCAACTCTAAACACACTGAAAATAGTTTTATAGTAAGATTTAAACATCGCTTTTTTCACTGAAACATCGCTATTTTCGCTTTCGGAAGATTTTGCCGCTTACAATCTCGGTTACATAGTCGAAGCCCAGCTAGCTTAAGAGATTGACATTTTTACTGAGAAGAAGCTGACCCCCTCTTTATACAAATGGAATTACGGCACAGTTTCACCATCACGCGGACAGGGCCAAGTTTGAACTCCCAATTGTCGTCGTATCCTTTCGCCTTCTGTAGAATGGCACTCAGCTGACTGCTTAGCACCCCTTTCGCAGCACCCTTCCAGCCAGGGTTCCAGTGTGCTCTCCCTTCTCTACGACCACTCGGCCGTTTACAAGAACATGCTCAATGCCCCTTGGATACCGGTGTGGGCGATCGTATGTGGCATTATCTCCCACTCTCTCCGGATCGAAAACAACGATGTCAGCCCACGAACCCTCCCTCAGCAACCCCCTATCCCTGAGGCCAAGTCTCTGAGCGGGAAAAGACGTCATTTTCCTCACGGCTTCTTGAAGGGTCAAGGCCCCTTCTTCCCTGACGTACCTGCCCAAGATTCTTGGGTACGTTCCATAACATCTCGGGTGAGGTGTTCCAACAAAGAGGTCTCCGTGTGGTGCGAGGGCCCAGCCGTCTGACCCTACCAACATGGCAGGATGTCTCAAGGCTTTCTTGGTCACCCCTTCGTCAAGTTGGTGTCGGTACACTTGCATTGCGACGCCTTCGTTTTCAAGGATTAGATCGCAGTAGGCGTCGACCGGATGCATCTCCCTAGATTCAGCCACCTCCATAATCGATTTCCCCTCATGCCTCTTGTTCTCTGGACTTCGGCAAACCGCCACATACAATTGATTCCAATCGATCTCGAGGCCTCTCTTGAGCCTCTCTCGGACTTCCCCCTTCTTGATCCTCTCGAAAAACATTCTCACCCCTCCCTCGAAGAGCCAGCCACCCTCGAACTCCTGAAGCTGAGAGTCCAGGGAGCCACAGCCTCCATCATAGGGGTACGCGTCAAAGGTGACATCTAAACCCCTATCCCTCGCCTCCTCAAAAGCGTCTACCGAGGTGGCTAGGCTCCACTGGTAGTGAAGTATATGAACGGGCACCCCTGCCGCTCTACCGATCTCTATCGCCTCTTTAACAGCCTTTAAACCCGAGCCTCTTGTGTGGGTGATGTAAACCCCTGAGTGTTTAGCAGCCACCCTGCAGAGCTCAATGATTTCTTGGGTGTCAGAGTAGATGTTCGGGGCGTAATCAAGCCCACTTGAAAGGCTGAAAACCCCATCCTTGAAGGATTGATCGACGAGAGTCTTCATACTCTCCATCTCCTCCGCGGTGGGCCTGGATCTGCTGAAGCCCATGACGGCTATTCGAACCGTTCCGTGACCGACGAAGGGCACCACGTTTAATCCCACCCCTCTCTTCTCAAGCTTCGCCAAGTACTCTCCATAGGTTCTCCACTCCATAGGCACTTCGACGCCGTGGGCGTGGTATGCGAAGTACTCTTCTAACTCCTCTCTATGCTCATCGCTGATGGGTGCAGGAGACTGCCCGCAGTTACCTATGCAGACTGTCGTAACACCCTGGTGTATGTAGCTCTCAGCACGCGGATTCACAAGCAGCGTTAAGTCAGAGTGGTTGTGGTAGTCGATGAAGCCAGGAGCAACAATCATTCCAGCGGCGTCGAGGACTTTCTCTCCTTCCTCTCTGATCCCTCTTTTCATCTCCACAACTCGTCCATCCCTTATGCAAAGACAGGAGTGAAACCAGGGATTCCCCGTTCCGTCGATCACTCTTCCATTCTTTATGATCACGTCGAACCGCAAAGCCAGACCTCACGAGAAGTGTGTTACAGGGGTTTGTGAAAGAAGATGTTTGGTTATTGAGGCGTTAACCTTCCCGTGTAGCTGACCCATAGGGAGGCATCCTTCTTTGTCTCAGCTCGTCGTCAAACGCGTCGTTGTAGTTTTTCTTCGTGGGAATTAACGTGACTTTGAAAGTGACGTTTCCGTGAGTGTAATACCTCTTGTTTAGGTACCATTCCACAGGCAGGTTTTTACAGGTAAGGTATCCCTGACCATCCTCTCCCGCTATACCCAGCTCGCTTGGTGGAACGCCTCTGCAAAGGCTGCGGAAGTAGGGTGCTACATCGATTAAAAAGGGGTAGCAGTTCGCACTACCAGGGCAGTCCTCCCGGTACCTGACAAGGCAGTCATCGGTCCTCCATATGAGGCATTCATCGATTACAACTTTACTTCCGACCTTATACACCGGGCAAAAACCAGTAACTTCAATGCACTCTAAGACCGTTACGTATTTTCCACACATTGAGACGCACGTCCGTAACTCATTTTTCAACTGGAATCGATTCAAAACTCACTATGACATAGCCCTCACCGTGGGGTGGACCGGCCCTAGGACACTTCGTCTTTTCCTGGGAATAGTCAAAGCCTCCAAAGCTTTGCCAGTAATCCACGTGTTGCTTAGCCATGTATTCGTGTATTAGAGTGCTTAAAAGCTGCAGACACACGGCATCTGTCTCTGCTAAGTTAATCACGCCATTCTCCATGACTATTTTTTCACCACCCTCATATACTGGGCACTCACCATACACGGATTCGATCTTGGCAACGACCTTGTGCTTGGTCTTATAACCCAACTCATAACCACCAAGAAAAAAGAGAAGCAGATGTCTCATATTAAATTTAGTGGAGGATTAGCGAGCTACGAGATTGTGAAAACCATATTAAACTGCTAGCTAGCATTGACCCTCAAATCCACTAACTAGCTAGTAGATAAGGTCAAAGTCTTTGAGGGGATGAATCTTCACCGGAGTCTCCCCTCCAATAGAATCATAATCTTACCAATAAAATAATACGTTCGAGGTTTGTCGAACCCTAGGCAATACAAGCATTTACACGTTCTCTCAGATTCTCTCCGTCATTTGTCTTCCTGCCTGTGATGACTTGTATACGGCGTCAACGACCTGTAAGGCTCTTAAGGCATTGTTGATGGAGTGAACTGGGGGTCGGTCTTCTCTTATGGATTCTATCCAGTCTCGCAGCATGGCTATACCGTATCTACCCCCATAACCTCCTTCCTCGGTTAAACTATACCTGATCTTTCTTTCAGGCGCGATCTGCCACCTCGAGGAAGTGGTGAAAGCATGGATCTCAGGTTCTCCCTGGGGATTCCAGCGAATCCAACCCTCACTACCATAGATGTTGAAGGTGCTCTCCTTGCCCTCAGGGAGATAGTAGCCACCATGAAGGCTGGCGATTGCGCCCTTAGAGAACTTAAGTAGGGCTGCGCCTCCAACTTCGACGTCGATGGGCAGGTTAACGTCTGTATCCACCATGGCAGTCACCGACGTCACCTCGTCTTTAAGGAAGAAGAAGATTAGGTCTATCCAGTGGACTAAGAGCCAGTTGAAGAATCCCCCGCCGCTGACCTTCTTATTGAAGAGATAGTGGTTTGGGTCTCTATGGGGCATGTCCTCCGCGCCTACGAAGGATGCAAACATCTTCGAATCGAGTGTGTTGACTCTGCCCACTAAGCCTTCTCGAAGGAGTCTCTTGATATCTTGGCAGATGGGGTGAAAACGCCAAGGATATCCGACAATAAACTTAATTCCCACTCTGTTGACGAGGTCGACAAGGGGCTTCATCTCTTGAGCGTTACGTGCGACAGGCTTCTCTGCCATGATGTGTTTACCCACCTCAGCAAGCTCCATACAAGCCTGGGGCTCCTCGTTGTTCGGTAGCATAACCATGACGCCTTCAAAGTCCTCTTCAGCCAACAACCGAGATATGGATGTGTACACTGGCCTTGACGTGAAGGGTTCTTGGAGGGTCTTCGTCTCATCCTCACTTCTAGCATAAAAGGCGACGACCTCAACCTCAGGCATCCTCTTTAAAGACTCCCTATACAGCCATCCGTGGGGATGGTCAACGCCCACAAAAGCAAGTCTGAACTTGGATTTCATGAAATCAACAACTCACTTACCGTATAATCTCCACTTTTTTAACTAGTAGGTAAGATATTTGTATTTTTCCACTGGCTAGTTAGCTGTATCGCCGATGTTTCTATTTGAATTAATTTGTTAGCTTCGAAGTGTTTACAAAAAAGTAGGCTATTTGCAATTCATTTACTGAATGATAAGAGCTGGAAAAAAGACTTGCATGATTTAACTGAGTTAAATATGGATGACAGTATCTGCTGTCATAGCCACTGTAAGCGAATTCATAAACCCCTGAAATACTGGGTGAAATGGGGTGTTAAAGGGGTGCGTTTATTTTGAGGCCTGACTGGTTGGGTCTCCTCGACCTAGATATTCGCTTGGGCGGCCCAGTAGGGTGGTTCTCCTTGTACCACTCCATCCTATCATGATCGAGTTTGACGCCGAAGCCGGGTTCCTGGGAGATCTCTATCCATCCGTCCTTCTGGAATGGTCTTCCCTTGTAGAACTTGAACATGGGTATTGGGTAGCCTGGATAGAACTCCTCAGCTATCAATCCGTTGGGTACGGAGGCGGTGAGCTGGGCGTTGACAGAATGCTCTGGCTTGTGGTGGGGGGCCATGAGGACGCCATAAGTCTCTGCTAGAGTCGCTATCTTCTTCCACGCTGTTGGGCCTCCACACACCGTGGGGTCTGCTTGGATTACGTCGCAGCACTCCTTTTCCAACATCCTCCTCCAATACTCGAGGCCATGCCACCCCTCGCCAGTTGCTATGGGGATCTCGGTGGCTTGAGCGAGCCTTGAGTACCCTTCTATATCCATCTTCCAGACGGGTTCCTCCAACCAAGCTATCTCGTATCGCACCAGCTTCTTTGCCATACTTATGGCGACGTTGACCGTCCACCCATTGTTGACGTCGAGCATGAGATCAATTTTCGGGTCGAGGACTTCTCTTACAGCCTTAACCCTCTCAATGTCCTCGTCTGTATCTGCAAGGCCTACCTTCATCTTAACTGCCTTGTGCCCCTGCTCCACGAACCACAACTGCTCTCTTACGAGCTGTTCCTTCGTTAGGTTTAAGCCGCCTCCACTTCCGTACACTGGCACCTTGTCCCTGAAACCCCCGAGGAGCCTGTAGACGGGCTGCTTGGTCACCTTGCCAACGATGTCCCAGAGAGCGATGTCGATCGCTCCCACAGTGTTCATGAGCCTCCCCTGTGTCGCCCAGAACATTTTATTCCAGAGCCTTTCAATGTTCATGGGATTCTCTCCCGTGATTACATCGATTAGGCGCGCTGGGAGGGGACCTACATGGATTGAGCTGAGCCCGGACACTCCTTCATCCGTTAGGATCTCGAAGACTTGGAACGCCGAAACATCGCCGCCGTAATTTATAGAGTCGCACCAAGGCAGCTCGTTATTCCAAACTGCTGGTCCGTCCCTTGAGCCGTATATCGTTTCAGTGTACCTTACTCCCGTTATTTTCATTGCTCATCCTCTCACTATTGAGCGATATTTTATCCCCTATAACTTTTTTGCTTGACTATGGAGGGGTATGCGACCCCTCAAACGACCACTGAGATGCCTTTAGGGTCTGTGACATGAGACAGTGGAAGAAGCCGGAAAACTGGTGTTTACGGTTGAAGGAGTGCTTAAGACGGTTCGAGGGGGTTTTGAAGCAGCATTGTAGTGGCTGAGCCGCCATGTAGTTAGGGTTTTATCCAAGCTCTACTTAAAGCGTATTCTTTGAGCACGTCCTCTTTCGGCTCATAGGGGGTTCCAGGCACTGTAGAGACCGCGACTCTCCCGGGAGAGCAGAGTGAGATCTCGGGACTGGCTAAGTCTACGACGTAATTGACTTTCGAAGGGAAAATGTCGGCGGGGTATTTGAAGTTGGGGAGAGTCGCCAACTCTGCTGAAACCCCGCTTCCCACAGCTGACTCCAGCATGCCCCCAACCCAGCAGGGTATCCCCGCTTCCTCGCACAGGTCATGGATCTTCACTGCGTTCAGTAAACCACCGACTCTACCCGATTTAACATTCATGTACCTGCAGCTTTCGAGTTGGATGGCTTGCTCCGCGCTTTTAGGGTCTGTAATGCTCTCGTCGAGGCAGATCGAGGTTTCGATGAGTCTTTGCAGTTTCGCGTGGTCGATTAAGTCTGTGTGGTGTAATGGCTGTTCGATCATTGCCAGTTCAAAGCGATCCACCTCCTTGAATAGTTTGAGGTGTTTCACAGTGAAGGAGGCGTTGCAATCTATGTGAAAGGTGAAATCTGGAAACGAGTCGCGAACAGCTTTCAAAACATCGATGTCCCATCCCAGACGGAACTTGAGTTTTACTCGGGGATAACCCTCATCCACCGCAAGTTGAATCTTCTTCAATAGTATGTCAATGCTGTCTTGAACGCCGAAGTCTGCTCCGACCTCCACCGGGTGTGATTTACCACCCAATAATTGGTGGAGGGGCTTCCCATCCAATTTCGCCTTCAAAACCCAAAAAGCAATTTCAAGCCCGGCTTTAGAAAAGGGATTACCCTTGAAGTGCCCTAATAACTTGAGTAGCTCATCTGCACTCTCGATCTCCCGTCCCACTATTTGGCAAGCAAGAAACTCCTTTATCAAGGTGAAGACGCCTTCAGCCCACTCCGGCGAGTAACATGGAGCCTTTAGGGGAGTGGTTTCACCCCAACCATAGGTGTCCCCACTTACCATCTTAACCAGCACCGAATGAATGTCAGGGTCTTCACCATACGCTGTCCGCCAAGGATATGTGAGAGGCATTCTCACATGAAAAAGTTCAACGCCATCAATTCTCATGGTTCCACCCTCCTCTAATAGGCGAGGTTGAAGGCTAATAACGTTTTCACAATTTACGCGGCTGCTAGCTAGATAAGCTAGCTAGCCCGCTGATCCTCGGACGCTCTCGTCCATTTCAGACGGATTTTACATGGGATAATGCGTAGTATAACCATGTGATTTCCGTGTGTAACGGGCCGTTTATGGGCTCCTTTACGGCAACACACCGCGATTTACGCTCCTTACCAGAAAAATTTTATTCAATTTACCCCCCTTTACACGACAAAAAAATGAGAGCGCGCACCCACTCACCAAATGGAACGAGGGGACAACTCCCTGGCCTCCTCTCCGTACAGTTGTGGCCTCTTGGGCTGTAGACTGCCGTGCCTATGATGGGGCGTGAAAGACACCCAACTATAACGTTGATGTCATCCGTAATCCTCTAGCTAGAAAATCCAATTCCCTTTTTTTTGGTTATCGTCAGAGGTGTTTGGGAGTTGAACAAGGGAATCAGAATTTACATTTACCTCTTGAAACTTATAAAAAAAGGGTTAAATTAGGAGTATAACTCGCTAGTGAGATATACCGTAAAGAGTGGTTGCTGGAATAGCCTAAGCAGATAGGGTGTACTTCCCGTACTTCTCAGCTGCTCTGATCATCGCTTCTATATTCCGTAGAGGCGCGCCGCTGCGGGGTGGACCGCCACCCGTCGAGAGTATGAATCCCCCCTCGAGCCCCCCCTTTTTTATGGCTTGTTTGCACGCGTCTTCCACTTCCTTTGGGGTGCCCGAAGGCAGTGTGTAGACGGGATCTATGTTACCAAAGAGAGCCAGCCTCTCCCCCACAACCTCCCTAACCTCCCCTAAGTCCGTTTCAGGCCCAGCCTGGTATGCGTCGAATCCAGCCTTGAGAATCAAGCCAACAAGGTGGATGATCTGCCCCTCGTTGTGGTAGATGTGGACCACGCCCCTAAAGGCCTCATTCACCTTCCTCACGTAGGGTACCCAGAACTCCTCAGCCTGCCTCCACGACATGAAGGTCGTGCAGTGGTCGGCGATGGACAGCTTAGTTATCTTCCCCATGACCCCCTCTAAGAGTTTAAGCTGTTCAATAACATATTCGGTCGTGACCTCGCACAGCCTGTGGATCTTATCTGGCCAGAGCTTCATCCCTACCAGGAACTGCCTATAGGAGACAAGGCCTTGATCCATAATATCTTCGACACATCGGGTAGACGCCCAACCCTTACCCCCCGAAGCAACACGGTCTTCAAGACCGAAGTAGGCTTCATCCTCCAACTCCAGACGCTTTTCAACGGCTTCAAACGCCTTCTCCAAGGCAGGTTCCTTACTGAGATCCGGAACGTAGAGCTCGTCGGTGTTGAAGGCGGATAAGTCCTCGATCAACGGCTTGGAGTAGGCGTATCCACCCCTAGTCGACTCCTTGAAGAAGACCTCTCTCCCAAGCTTCGGGGCTAGGATCTGGGCTAGGTGAAGGGATTTGTCGCCGTGGCCGCCGCTGCCAATTCCTTCCAACACGCAAAGGTCTGGGAACCTTTTGGCGAAGCTCACATTGAACTCTATCGACTTCCTGATTCTGGTCTCCTCATCCCATAGGGGGTAGTTGGGATTAGCTCTACCAGCACTCACCTCGAGTTCAGGGACGCCGAGTACCGGGAAGGGGGAGGAGGCCACAGTTATTTGGTCTGGCTGCTTCCTAAGATAGGCTAGGAGCAGGCGTTCATAGGGGGACAGCATCTAGACCCGGCCCCTCTTTTTCTCCATGTATTTGTTGGCAGTGGCCACCCCATCCATTGCGGTGGCACAGTAGGCGTCGACGCCGTACTTCTCAGCGACTTCTTGACTCGTCGGTCTGCCACCGATCATGACGAAGACTTGGTCCCTGAGGCTCTCCCTCTCCAACGCCTCCATGACCTCCCCTATTCCTGACACGGTCGTGAGGAGGAGGGCGGATAACGCCACAATATCGGGTTTAACCTCCCGCACCTTCTTGACAAAGGCTTCCGGGGGAACGTCTTCTCCCAGGTCGTGGACCTCGTAGCCTGAAGCCTGTAGGAGGGAGATGGCTATGTTCTTGCCTATGAAGTGGAAGTCTCCTGCGACCGTGCCGAAGACCACCCGTCCCCGCCTTCCTCCACCCCCTGCCTCGGACTTCAGTTTATCCTCTATCACCTTCATCGCATGCTCCATTATGTAGGTAGCCACCATGAGTTCAGAGAGAAAATACTCCTTCCTCTCGAAGAGCTCTCCAACACGGTCCAATCCCCGTGAAAGCCCTTCTTCAAGGATCTTGTGGGCGCTGAATCCCTTCTCCAGCGCCTTCCTCGTCAGATCCAACGTCCCATCGAGATCTAAGTCCGAAAACCTCGACGCAACGTCTTCAAGTGTGTCAGACAAAGAGCATACCCCACCCCAAAATTTGTGGAATTGTTAACACTCACGCTATTTAAAACTTCGTTATCACCTTTTTTACCACGCGCATTATCCCTAGCCATATTGCCTTTCTCCATTCGCTGATGTTAGCAAGAAGAAATTGAATCGCAAGGAATTTATACACGTGGTTTTCACTCAATTTTTGAGGTTTATTGGTGTTGAGTATCTATAAGCGGTTAGGCGTTAGACGTGTGGTCAATGGAAGCGGTCGTCTGACTGTGCTGGGTGGCTCTGTCCTCCCGAAAGAGGTTATCGACGCTATGCTTGAAGCAAATACGTATTTTGTAGATATGGATGAGCTTCAAACGAAGAGTGGTGAATTTGTTGCCGAGCTTCTCGGAGCAGAAGGCGCCTGTGTGACCTCGGGGGCCTTTGCCGCCTTAGTCTTAGCTTCCTCTGCTTGTATGACGCGCGAAGATAGAGGGCTAATGGAGAGACTGCCTGATACAGAGGGCATGCAGAACGAGATCATCATTCAGAAGGGTTTACGGACGGAGTATGATAGAGCCATGTCTGTGCCAGGGGCACGATTGGTCGAGGTTGGAGACGCAAAGGAGACCACGCAAAAGCATATCGAGGAAGCGATAAATGAGAGGACGGCTGCGATTCACTTCTTGGCACCTGGAGGAAGGACGGGCACGGTTCCCTTTGAAGGGGTGATTAGTATAGCAAAAGACTATGATGTGCCCGTGATTGTTGACGCTGCAGGACAGGTTCTACCCCCTGAGAACCTGAAGAAGTATGTTGCCATGGGAGCTGACCTCGTATGCTATGGGGCAAAATACTTTGGTGGCCCTAATTCCGCGGGCATCCTTTGCGGAAGAAAAGACCTCGTGGCCGCTGCTCAGCTTCAGACTTTCGTGGGCTTTGAATCCCAAGGCATTCGTGCCATCGGGAGGGGCATGAAGCTGGACAGACAAGAGGTCATCGGGACTATTGTAGCCTTACAGAGATGGCTTACAATGGACCATAAGGCAAGGCTTAACGCTCAAAACATGAGAATAAAAGACTTGGTAGATGAGCTGAACAAGCTTACAGGAGTAGAGGCCACAATATCTGGCGAGAGGATGGGCATTCCAACAAGCGCATACCTAACACTAAACCAAGAGCTAATAGACGTGACGGCTCAAGAGGTCGTGAACATCCTCAAGAATGGTGACCCAAGGGTGTGGGTGAATCTTCATGAAGATGCAATAGTTATATCTGCCGATACATTCGTTGAAGGGGACGAAGAGGAAATTATTGAAGCGCTAAAGAGAGTTCTTGAGAGGCATCAACCTCAATAGCACACTTTCACGGATTACACGAATACCGACCCGCCTTATTGACCTCAGCAAATAAGCTGGCTAGCTGCTGGATATAGAAACTTATAAAAAGTAAACGACTTACATCTTCTTATGGAGATGCCTGAATGAAGTGCCCTAACTGTGGAACAGAGGTAACTACGCCCAAAAAAGAGTGGGACTTGAGTCCGAAGGTCCATGTTAACCTTTACGAGCACTGTGGTAAGACATTTCGCGAGTACGTCTCAAAGTGAATTGGCTACGTGTAATACCTTACATTTAGCACCCCCTTTTTCTTCACTCCTTTTTTTATGGGTGTTTATCGAAAATGTTCAGGTATGTCCCCATCCTTTTGACTTAGTTTCATTCCATTAAAGAAACTTTGGGGGTAAGTCATTGAAACTCAAGATGTTCACGACGATTTCCACGCCATCAATACTCAATCCTGTTGGTACAGACGAGAATTCAGGGTCATAACGATCGCGAACTACCTGCTCACGCTAACTAACGGGGATAGGTCCCTGAGATGTGGCTTGCTTTCCCCTAACTCTGCTTACTTTAAATTATATCCATTAGCGTGGATAGATTTACTTCGTAGCCAGTAACCGGATTTTCTAGACCCCACATCTCAAGGACGAGGGGATTTATTTCGCCGACGACGCCTACTGGTCTCCCCTGAGTGAGGATGGTTCCCACGCGACCTTCGATGAAGCTTGGGTGAGTGGCTTCAACTAGTTGATGCTTGAATCCCGTGTTGATGGAAAACGCGTGTAGACTGGCCTTCACCTCACTGAAGTTAGCGTTCGAGTGCGCGATTAGACACGCAAGCTTCCGTACATTCCTCACTCCCGTTTCGCTAGTCTCATCTGGCACCACGCAGTCACCCACCTCGAAGACTCGTTGCGGGTACTCGACATGGGTGTTTTTACTCAGAAAGTCCATGAGGCTTGGAGTCAGCCAGCTTCGGAGACAGGTGAACCGGGAACTCGTTGGGTTCAAGAGCTCCACAGCCTTTCCCTCCCTTATATTCATCTTCTGAAACAATCGCTCTCCATTACTGAGGGAGAAGCTCAAGATCTCTTGAAAGCCTAACCCCGCCATGACCTCCCTCGTCGCGTCCGTAAAAGCTTCAAAATCACTTATCTTTCCAAAGGTGATCTGCTGTGGCCAGCGAGGCTTCAAATTATTGTACCCATACATGATGGCCACGTCTTCGATGACGTCTAATGGGTGCATGACATCCATTCGATAGCAGGGAACTGTTACCTCAATGGTGCTTCCTCCACTCCACCTTCCATTATAGCGAGCCCGCCTCAACAACTGAAGAACAGCGTCGCCCGTCAAGCTCAAGCCGAGAACCCGATTAACGTAATCCAAGTCGAGGCGTATCCCTTTAGTCGTTAGGTTTGGCGTTGAAACCACTCTTTCTTCTCCATAGGGATATCGGACTTGTGTGGAGAGGATTTCCTCGCCTCTGTCTGCAAGGGACAGCGTGACGATCGTTAAGGTATTCAAAACAGTCCGGTAGTCGGTTCCAGTCACCTCAACGAAGACGTCTTCCTCTCCCTCACTTATCTTTCCCAAGTCGTTGGAGTTAATAATGGGGGGAATGGAGAGCACCCGCTCCTCGGAGTCCCGTAGAATCGGCCAATGTTCATGGTTCTTCACGAGATGCCCGTATTCTACGCCCTTCGGATGGGTGTCCACGATTTCACGTAAATCCATTTCCACTTCTCCCCCCAAGGGCACGAAGCTCACGGCTTCTGGTTTAGCCACACCGTACTGTAATGGTGGAGTTATTAACCCAAGATTGTAGAGGCCTATCGACGCGCGTCGTCTCCTTCTTCCATAGGTTTGATCAAGCTTATCCTGTAAATGCATTAGTTCGCGGATGACTTCGTTTGTTAAATGAACCTCTTTTACAACAGCGCACCCAATGTAGGGCCTGATCGTCTCTAACCTCGGGTCTACCTCCACCCCAACCCCTGAGACGCCGTAAACAGCGTATTCCCTCAGTCCTTCTTCCACTCCGAGGGAGCCCTTCAGTTCCCTCGCGATTCCCTCAACACACCAAAGGTCAGGTCGATTACCATCCTTTATTTCAATAGACAGAGCATCGTCTTCGAGGCTCACCGCTTCCCCCTTCACATAAGAGAGGAGGTCGGTGAGGTCAGCGAGGTTCCTGGGCAAGTCTACTTGGACCAGACGCTGAAGGTCTTTGAATAACGCCTCTATTACCGGCATCCTACGTCACCCTCTGCCTCCTCAGCCACTCAAGATCCTGCGTGAAAAGCTCTCTGATGTCGCTTATCCCAGCCTTCATCATGAATAACCTGTCTGCCCCCAATCCCCAGGCGATGACCGGCACCTCGATTCCGAGGGGGAGTGTTACTTCCGGTCGAAACATGCCCGCTCCTCCAAACTCCAGCCAACCCGCTCCTTCCTTGTACGCGGAAAGCTCCACACTGGGTTCGGTGAAGGGAAAATAGTCCGGTCTAAACTTCACTTTTTGGGCTCCCGCTATCTCCGTGGCAAACATCTCGAGAACCCCCAGCAAGTCGCGTAAGGTTAAGTCTTCGCCTACCACTATCCCCTCTACCTGATTGAACTCGGTTAAATGGGTTCTGTCCACGACGTCAGGTCGGAAGCAACGGCTCAGGGAATAATATTTTCCCGGGATTTTCAACTCCTTGTCCACGAGCATCCTCGCGCTTAAGGCCGTTCCTTGGCTTCTGAGGATAAGGCGTCTCGTTTCTTCCAGGGAAAACTTGTAGCCCCATCCTCTGGACCCTGTCTTCCATCCCCCCTCGTGGGTGGCCTTCACGTTCTTGACAAAGGTTGTATGCGCGGATAAGTCACCAGAGGATGGCTGTTTCACGTAGTAGATGTCATGAATCTCTCTGGCGGGATGGTCCTGAGGCATGAACAAGGCGTCACAGTTAAAAAACGCGAACTCGACGAGGGGGCCCTCCATCTCCCTGAAGCCCAAGGCCACGAGCTTCCACTTCAACTCGTCTAAAAACCGTTTATACGCCTGCTTCTTTCCCGGCCAAACATTCTCAACGGGAGCTTGAATGTCATACTTCCTCAGCTTCAGCCCCCGCCACCGACCCGACTTGATCAGCTCGGACGTGAGCTGGCTCAATTCCCGGGGGGCGTTCGTGGCTTCGTCAACCACTAGGCGCCCTTCCTCAGAAAGTATATACCCGCGTTCAACCTCTCTGCTTTGGAGGACGACGTTAGGCCGAGTGCTAAGCTCCGAGAGGTCTTCCACAAGCAGGGGACTTATCTCCTTTAACGACCGAGTTTGCTCCCCCAGACTGGCGATGAGGCGTTCATCAGCGCCTTCTTCTGGTTCCCTCCGAACTATGAACAGGGTTGTATTCCCTTCTTTTTCGATGTGAACCCATCCCTTCTTTCGCGCCCAGCCGATAGCGACGTTGAAGTCTTCATCACTAAGTCTTGAAAGCCGCTTAACCTCTTCAATGGGGGCTCTACCTCCTGCCCCGACAAGACTCTTTATCAATCTTCTCTCAGGCAGTCCTTCCTCAAGAAACCGTCTTCCTTCTGAGTCAAGTTGCACGAAGACTTCCGTCTTCTCCCGTACCTCAAGGTAGTTTTTATGCGATAGCCAAAGGGACGCCCTCGAAATCGAAGCCTCGGGAAGCCCCGTTCTACGTTTAATCGTTTCCATACCGGCTTCTTTCCCATCTTTGAGAGCCAGTAGAAGCATCCTTTCTAAGTGGTGTAGTTCAACCAAAGAAGCCACCTCCCTTGTACTCTTTAACAATCCGATATATCTCTATTGAAAGTGTTGACAGCATTACCCTTTAACCCCCAACCACATCCTATTTTAAGCCCACTACTCTTTACGGAAAGCGTTTACCTTACCCATTCTCAAAAGGGAAAACACCCTATTTATTCCTTTAAGTCAGAATGGTCATTTCGTCCCCGACCCCGCGTCAAGATATCCCCTAAAGCGGGGGAAAGGACCCTAAAGTTACGGCCTCACGTCTAAATCATCGAATTTGCTCGTGGTACATCGTCGTCGTTTCCTTTTGGTGCGGCGAAATGTTTTCTTTCACGCGGCGAGTAAGGTGACCATAAGGGGAGGAGTGATCAGGTCTGCAGGCCCCCTTCCCGGTTTATTTCTCCTCTTCGAATTCGGGTGGTGGAGATGGGCACCCCATCCTCGGCCAAAACCATCTCTATCACTCTGATCTTTAAGGGTTTAATCCCCCTTCCCCTCCTCAACCGATTAATTTCTCGGGCTCTGAAGGCCGTCTCGCGACTGACCACGAGGACTTCGACCTCCTCATCAGTCAAGGCAGGTCCATAGGGATCGTCAAGCGGCGTGATCACAACTCTCTCCATCGCTTTCTTTTCCTTTAGGAATCCCTCGATTTCAATGACCCGCTCTTGATAACTGTCTATTTCGTGGGTTTTAGGTTTTTTATCTAACATGTTACTAGTGGTCACGCCGATGAGGACGGTTTCACCGATGTCCAACGCCTGTTGAATGAGCCTTTTATGGCCATCATGGAGCTTGTCGAAGGTTCCTCCCAACGAAACCTTCCGATACCTTCTCACTTTAACGGACATATCTCGTTCCCAAACTCTTTTTAAACTTCGATACCTACCAGTGTAAGGACATGTAAATGATTTGGGAGGGTATGAACTTTACTCTCTAAAGAGACGATGAAGAAGTATAAGAGAGCTGGCCGCATCGCATCTGAGGTCAGAAAGGGAGTGAGAACCCTTGTGAAGCCAGGCACCCCCATCATAGACATCTGCGAAAAAGTCGAGAAAAGCATCATTAGGAAGGGGGGGCAACTCGCCTTTCCCTGTAATGTGTGCGTGAACGAGGTGGCGGCTCATTATTCTTCCCCTCCCCAGGACAAAAGAACGATCCCGAATGACGCCATCGTGAAGATTGATATAGGCGTCCACGTGGACGGCTACATCGCGGACACAGCGACGACGGTGAACTTGAAACCCGAATACGATGGAATGGTCTTCGCTATTGAAAAAACTTTGGAACAGGTCATTAAAGCGATTCAACCCAACGTTCAGACGAGGTGGCTGGGGGAGACCGCCAAGAAGACAATCGAGCAATACGGGTTCAAACCCATTTGGAATCTAACCGGCCATCAAATGAAGAGATATGCACTCCACGCAGGCAAGTCCATTCCGAGCGTACCACGCTTCGCCATGTCAAGGCTGAAGGCAGGCGAGGTCTTTGCAGTCGAACCCTTTCTCACCCTCTCAGCAGGCTCAGGGGAAGTTCGTGGTTTAACTGAAGCCTACATCCTCCGCTATCATCGGTCAAAATCCCCTCGACACCCCAAAGCCCGAGAGCTTTTAGACGTGATAGAAAAAGCGTACCGCTACCTCCCCTTCTCCCGAAGGTGGCTGAAGGGCGTTCTACCCCCCCAAGAGTTGGATCAAGCCTTCAAGGACTTGTTGTCAAATAAGAGCGTATCTGCCTACCCCGTGCTGGTGGAAAAAAACAAACAAGCAGTGGCTCAAGCAGAGCACACCCTCATCGTCACGGAGACGGGGTGTGTCGTCACCACTTCATAGACCTATTTTTTAGCCTTTTCAGCGTATATTCCCGTGATGAGCATGGGTTCACTGCATTTCTTGCATTCGTCCACGGATTTAAACACGAAGTCCCCCTTCACGAAATTCCTCAGGCTCTTTAAGCCACATTTTTCACACTCGATTATCGTAATAATCGTAGGGGGTAAAGCCTGTCGTAGAAGAGTCATCCTCTTCCGAAATTGCAGGAACATGTAGGTTGAGACGCTTACTCCAAATACGCCCAGTAATAGCTGGTAAAGAGCGCCGTCACTCTCGCCGCTTTGAAGAATTAAGAGGGCCTCGACGATATAGTACACGGCGATAAAAAGCATTCCCACCGCGAAGATAATGAAGATGTAGAATGAGTATGCTCTCAGGTTCCGGGATAGAGACCCCATTTACCTCACTGTCCCACTCCAACGGTATTCCCGATGCCCGCGACAATCACGGTATCTCCCTCTTCCGTTCCCTCACGAATGATTCGCTTCACCCTGGCCGCGGCGACATCGGTTCCCTCTAGGATTTCCTTCGTCATGGGGGAGACCGACTCTTGAATCGACTCTTTAACAATTACGGCGTGTACGGGAATCTTGTATTTCAGGGAGATCTCCTCGATGGTGAACTTTTCAACACCGATCCCGCCAATAGCTGCACCCGATCCCTCAGAGATACCACCACTCGTTTCCCCTTCGAGCTTGCCAGCAGCGTCTATCATTACGACCATGGCAACCCGACCATTCTCTTCTTCAATAAGCTTTTTTATGCCATCCCCCGGCTTACCCACGGTAGAACCAGGTCCCTCCGCCTTCAAGACAAGAAGCTTTCGACCGTCAAGCTGAGTCTCTGCAACGACAATCTCCTTAGAGATCTTCTTGTAGGGTATGCCATGCATCATTTTAGCGGCCACAATCGCTCCAGCTCCGTCCCCTATGGGCTGACCATCAGCAAATGCCTTAATCGCTGTGGAATAAGCCTCCGCCATCTCCATGATTAAGGGAAGCTGCATTTGAATTTGCATGATGGTATACAAACTCATGGTCTTTTTTCCAAGTAGATAGAAGTGGTTTATGATCCGATAGATCTGATTCAAGCCGATGGCCACCTCTAAGACGCCTTCAAGATTGTTCGCTTGCACTCTGTCGGCGTTGGGAGCGATTATCTTAACCTCGTCTTTAAAGCGTTGATCCCTCACGTTAAGGATATGCTCAAACTTCGGCACGATTCCTCCGGGATCTAGGCCCACCGGCCATATGCTAAAGTATTCTAAAAAGTGGTCAATCCTTGGTGTAGGATCAAGATCCTCTTTCTCCACCTCTTTTGCAGTGGATATCGCCAAGCCTCTGGCTTTGTCCCTCATGACCTTGAGCTTTAAAACCGCGTTCCCAACGTCCCTCAGCATCATCCATGTTTGAAATTTCTGGCCATAAATCATAAAGAAGACGAAAGACGCTAGGTACACTACGTTCAATAACGTAGAGCCAACATCGCCTTCTTGACCAACAAGAGAGAGAATCAAATCACGTCTCCTCAGACGTCCACAAGTATCCTAATCCTTCTCATATAAACATTGAGTTTTCAACTTTTCAGTCCTGTAGAAGCCTAAGATGACGTAAGGGTGAGTGGGCTTGCCAACATCTAAGCTTCGCACAGGCGTTGGCACTGGACTAACACTTAAACGCAGGACGGCTTAACTTCCGTGTTCGGAATGGGTACGGGTGTTTCCCGCTCTGCTGTGACCGGCAAACCCGAAAAAGTATTAAAATATGGAGTTGAATAAAGGTTTCGGTTGCCTTGGATAAACCCCCTTCCAAAGCGCGCGCTAAAAAATAACTTAACTAATGTTAATTCTTGTACCCACAGTGTCTCCACGTTGAGATGTGTAAAATGCTGTTATCAAGACGCATAAAGCCCCTCATCCCCTTTCCCGCTCTAGTTATAGAGAATTCTGAAAAGATATTGGTGGTAGCTGACCTCCATATCGGCTGGGAGCGGGCGTGGTCTGAGAGCGGGATATACGTCCCATCTCAAGCCGATAAACTCAGGAAAAAGCTGTTATCAGTCGTTGAGAGGCATAAACCTGACCGCGTAATCCTGTTGGGAGACGTCAAGCAAGCCATCACCCGGTTGAGCATGGAAGAGTGGCGGGAGATTCCGAAATTCTTTGAAGCCATCCAAGAACACGTAAACGAAGTTATCGTAATCCGTGGAAACCATGACGGAGACTTGGAGCCCCTAACCCCATCTACAATCCGAATTCACCCCTCAAGCGGCCTGACTATCGGAAGTAACCCCCGCATCGGCCTTTTCCACGGTCATGCCTGGCCTTCACCCGAGGTTCTCTCCTCAGAAATTCTTATTATGGGGCACATCCATCCCGTGGTTTGGTTCAGAGACAGACTTGGCCTCTGGACCGTCCGACAGGTGTGGGTGAAGACAGAGTGTAGCGGAGAACGGATGACCAGTGCCTACTTAAAGTATCTGAACCTTAAGACGAATGGAGACCCGCAGGCAGCGTTTAAGCTGAAGACTGGACTCCACGTTGGAGACGCCAGGTTAATCATTCTTCCCGCCTTCAACGACCTTGTGGGAGGCGTGTCAATCAACAGATTGGAAACGCGTTTACTCGGGCCTATACTTCGTTCTAGAGGAGTGGACGTGGAGGCGGCTGAAATTTATCTCTTGGATGGAACGTATTTGGGCAAGACAGGACAGCTGCAAAAGTTTTTAACCGACTTGGCTCAGAGCTGAGGCCGGTTGTGGATTCGAGAGCTTTATGAAGGGGGAGGGAGGATACCCGTTGGTGGATGCACTGAGTAAAATCGTGTTTAACGAAGCGTATGAACGGATAAAGAGCGAGAAGAGGATGCGGGCAGGAGACGCTGACAGGTTACTACGCCTATTCGGCGACCGGTTTACAAAAGCCCTTCAATCCCTCGACGAGGGACGCGTTCGGAAACATGTTTTTTCTCCGAGTGGACGGCTTGTCTGGACGGTAGTTGGAGAGGAGAGGGAATACCAGATTCTGCCGTTAGCCACTTTTTGTTCCTGCAACGACTTTTACTTTCGAGTTCTTAGCCATGAAGCTTTTCTATGTTACCACTTGCTGGCTCAAAAGATTGCTGAAGCCCTTGACAGATACGTTCTACTTGCGGGGGACGATGGAGACTACTCGACTTTACTATCCGTCTTGAGGACAACTGCGGTTGAAAAGAGGAAGCTTGTTGCGGAGGAAGCGGAAAACGTTAGAAAACTCGTTGAGACCCTCCTTGGTACAGAGGATGACGTATCCGCAAGACAGCTTCTCATCAAAATTCAGGTCTTCGGCTTTGAAGTTTTAACGCCACGACACTTAGCCGCCATCCTCGTGGCAGACAAGAAGAAAAGGTTCAAATGTAAGAAGGGGCTCTGGACTCTGCAATAGGGATACGGAGAAAAGGGTTCAGTACATATTTATCGTAAGGTGATGGAAGACCGCGTGTAAGGTGAATACCCATGGCGACTAACCTCGAGGTACTGCGATACTGGATTCTGCCCATAGCCTCCTTTTTGGCGCTGCTTCTAGCCTTTCTCTACATCATTTATGAGCGGAAAGAATCGCAGTAGCATGATCTCATCCTAACTCACAACGGACGATTGAATAGCCAATTCACAAGGCTAGCTAGCTGACACAAATGGAGCACATGACATCTGAAGTTTTCTCCCTCCTCTCAAAGGCCTTGAGACAGGAGGTTGAGGGCTTCGCCTGGGAACGAGCGACGGAAATCCAAACGCTCGCCATTCCCCGGATCTTGAAGGGTGAGAGCGTGTTACTAATTGCTCCCACGGGGACGGGCAAAACCGAGGCAGCGGTTTACCCCATCTTTGAGCAATACCTTAGAACGCGTTTAAAACATCCTCTCAACGGCATATCCATCCTCTACATCACCCCCCTTCGCGCCTTGAACCGCGATATTTTCAGACGTCTCATCGACACCGGGGAACGACTGGGCATAGGGGTTCAGGTCAGACATGGAGACACAACCCAGTACGCTCGAAGAAAACAGGCGCTTCACCCTCCCGACATGCTGATCACCACCCCTGAAACCCTGCAAGCCATTTTACCTGGCAAGAGGATGAGCAGACACCTCAAGTCCGTAAGGTGGATAGTGGTTGATGAAGTCCATGAACTTGCGACGGACAAACGGGGTGCCCAACTATCCATAGGCCTTGAGCGGCTTCGAAAGCTCGCTGGCCGACATTTTCAGAGGATCGGCCTCTCAGCAACCGTTGGCAGCCCGGAGAGAATCGCCAGCTTCCTCTGCGGGGAGGAAAAGAATTGCCGTGTCTTGAAGACGTTTGAGTCCAAGGATTTAGAGATCTGGGTCGACAGTCCAACCGCTGGAGGAAAGGATGGAGAGATCGCTAAAAAGGTAATGCTTTCCCCTGGAAGCGTGAAGCGAATTCGAAGGCTTTTCGAAGTAATTGACGACTATAAGTCCTCCCTGATCTTCACGAACACTCGGGAGCACGCTGAAGCCCTCTCCTCTAGAATGATCGCTTTGAGGCCTGAGGTGATGGTAGGGGTTCACCACGGGTCCCTTTCGAAGACTGCCCGCGTGGAGGCTGAAACAAGTTTGAAAGCGGGTAGGTTTAAGGCCGTTATCTGCACGTCATCCCTGGAACTTGGCATCGACGTCGGAAACATCGAATTCGTTGTCCAATACCTGTCGCCAAAACAAGTGACTAAGCTCGTGCAACGCATTGGCAGAAGTGGACACGTGGTCTCAGGGAAGTCCAGAGGCTGCGTGATTGCCGCCTGGCCTGACGACATTCTCGAATCCGCTGTAATCGCCAAGTTCGCCCTGAACGGAATATTGGAGTCCCCCAAGATCCATGAGAAAGCCCTTGACGTTCTAGCCCATCAAGTTGCTGGATTAGCCCTCGACTGGGGAACGATCAGGCTTGAAGACATCTATACCCTTATTACGGGGGCTTGGCCGTACCGGGAATTGAGTTTAGAAGAGTTAACGTCCGTCGTCGAGGTGCTTGCAGAGAGGAGAATTATCTGGTTTGACGGAGACGTAGTTAGTAAAAGGTACCCCAGAATCTTCCGTTACTATTACGAGAATCTTTCCATGATCCCCGACGTGATGCATTATAGCGTAGTGGACTTCCTCCGAAGGAAGCGGATTGGACGCCTCGACCAAGAATTCATCGCGAAGAACGGGGACATAGGTCAAGAGTTCATCATGCGTGGTCAGACCTGGAGGTTGACTAGCGTCGACGACGAAGAACACCTCGTGCAAGTTGAACCAGTACAACAGAGCTTCGGAGCCATCCCCTCGTGGGAGGGGGAGGTCATCCCCGTACCCTTTGACGTAGCCCAAGAAGTGGGACGCATGAGAGGGAAAATAGCCGACGCCCTCCAAAACGAGGGAACCGCGACAGGGGTATTCGCTGACTTCCCCCTCGACGGGAACGCAGGTGCCAAGGTCGTCGACGTTGTGGCGAGGCAGATACAGAAGAATTATCCCGTGCCAACTGAAAAGCGAGTGCTGATCGAATGCTTTGAGAATTATACCATAATCCACGGATGCTTCGGAAACCTCGTCAATGAGGCCCTTGGAAAAGCCTTAGCCTCCCTCCTCAGCTCCCGACTCGGCATAAACGTGGGAACCCAAGTCGATGCCTATCACATTGCCCTCATCTCCCCCACACAGCTACCCCCACAAGCCGTAAGAACTGAGTTACTGGGAATAACGTCAGAGGACTTGGAGCAAATTCTATCTGGAATTTTGGGATACACCTCCCTTTTTGCTTGGCGTCTGTGGAATGCAGCCAAGCGTTTCGACTTGGTGAGTCGTGGAGCAGAATACAGATCCAGCAGGGGAAGAATGCTCGCTTCCACTCTCAAAGACACCCCCATCTACGCAGAGGCGTTGAGGGAGATCTACGTGGAAAAGATGGACCTGGAAAACGCCGAGAGTGTCTTGAAGATGATTCAGGACGGACTGATCGACGTCGAAGTCGCCTCACGGCGAAGGGAGTACTCGCCCCTCGCCCTCCCAATCCTGGATCGAATTGCGCCTCAAGACATTCTACGACCTGCTGTACCCACCCAAGCCCTCCTAGACGTCATCAGGGAGCGGCTTGGAACAGCAGAGGTGAGACTTGTGTGCGTCTTCAACGGGGACTACAACGGAGTTAGAAACCTACGCGGGCTTCCTGACACGATTCGCTGTCCAAACTGCAGTTCGATCCTTCTCGCAGCCACCCATCCAAAAGATATTCGCCTAATCAAAATCATCAAAAAGAAGATCTCGAAGAGAAAACTCACGTCGGATGAAGAGAAGAACTGGCTTAGCGCGTGGAAGAGCGCAAACCTCGTTCAAACCTATGGAAAAAAGGCGTTAATCACACTAGCCGCTAGAGGTGTAGGGCCGACGAATGCGGTTCGAATCCTTCACAAACACCACCGGACAGAAGATGACTTCTATACTGACATAATCCGCGCAGAGAGAGACTACGCTCGGACAAGAATGTTCTGGGATAACTAAGACCTTCAAAGAGGCCTTACATTTGAATGCCAGCTAACTAAAAAACCAGCTTCCCTCCCCTCCCGCAAAAATTGAAACGCGCGTTCCAACCGCGTTCTGTATATACTTCTCCCGACATTCCTTTACTGGATAGAAAAATTAGCAAGCTAACATGAAACTGGCAGAGGAAGTACACCAAAAGCACAGCCCCCCGGTTTGAGCCTGTTTAGTGCCCCCCACTAAGCAGGCTCCCACCCCCCCATACCATTTGGGTTTAAACGTCCTGCGCTGGGAAAGACGCTTTTTTTACGACATGAGTGAATGTTTTATAGGATGAGAGCTAACTTTATAGCTCGAGGTTACTTACCCTAAATGAAGTTCACGTTAAGAACAATAGTTATTTCGATGCTATTTCTTTTTTTGGTATTTCTATATTCTATACCATGTCAAGGTGTTTCCCAAGTAACTTCGACTCCAACTTCTCTCTCTCTAATGGTTTATAATGATGGAATCATCCATGTTACCTACACTTTAGCCGTGGATCAAATCGTTCCAAGCGTAAATGTAACCTTATTTGGTCTATTGAACGAGAACCTTATCGTCGTTGACGAGAACAACACTCTCCTCGTTTATTCCATTTACGCGCCAACAACACATTCACGCGCTGTCGACGTCTACAGTCTGGGAGCACGGAGCATTAGACTTGATTGGGACGCCCTCGACTTAACCAACAAGACATCAGGCATCTGGGTTATGATGATAGATGCGCCCATAAACTTCACTGTCACCTTTCCCAAGAACACCAGGATACTTGACCTGAGTGCGGTTCCCCTCGAAATAACGGTTAAAGATCAACAAGCTATCTTAACCATGCCTCCCAATCTTCAGACAATAAGCTACATCGTAGGAGCGATAACAACCAATGAAAAAGCTAGGGGAACCCTCGACACAGTAGCCGCCATAATCGCTAACATTAAGGCAGGTGAGGTAAACACGGCTGTTGCAGAAGCCTTACTTCAAACAGCTGAAACTGCCTTCTCAGCTGGAAATTACACGGGCGCCGAACAACTGGCCAACGACGCTTTAGAACTAGCCTACGACCTTCAAGAGGAAAAAGCTAGGGAAACCCTCGACACAGTAGCCGCCATAATCGCTAACATTAAGGCAGGTGAGGTAAACACGGCTGTTGCAGAAGCCTTACTCCTGATCGCTGAAACTGCCTTCTCAGCTGGAAATTACACGGGCGCCGAACAACTTGCCAACGACGCTTTAGAACTGGCCTACGACCTTCAAGACCAGGCGCAATCCTTCCCAACTCCTTTACTGCTACTCGTCTCGGGTTCAGCGATCTCTGCTGCCCTCAGTCTCTTTCTCGTGAGGAGGGTTAGAGGAGGGAAAATCGATGTTGAGGCGGTTTTGAGGGAGTATCCTTGGTTGAGAAGTGACCAACGGGAGGTCATTCGCTTCCTCGCTGAAAAACGGGATGGCATCTTTGAATCGGACTTGAGGAACGCCTTCGACCTTCCCAAATCTACCATGTGGCGGTTAATCAAAAGGCTTGAAGACGAAGAGATTGTCACGGTTAGTCAGCTGCGGGGACAAAACTATATCGAACTGAAGAAGCGAAAACGCTGACTCTGGAAAGCCTATCTAGCTAGTGGCGTCTATGGTTCATCCCCTGAAGGGGATTTAGAAGGGCTTCTTGAAGTTACTTCCAGCGTACTTGGCTGCGTTCCCCAGTTCTTCCTCAATTCGAAATAGGTGATTGTACTGAGCGGTTCTCTCACTCCTACAGGGAGCTCCCGTCTTGATCTGCCCCGCATTCAACGCAACCGCCATATCGGCCAGCCACGTGTCCTCTGTCTGCCCTGACCGCTCTGAAACCTGGACGCCATAACCATGTCGGTATGCACAGTATGCAGCGTCTAACGCCTCCGTCAGCGTTCCCACTTGGTTGACCTTCCATAATAGGGCGTCAGCTGCTCCCATCTCAATGCCCTTCTTCAACCGCTTTATATTCGTGACGAAGAGGTCGTCTCCAACGATTTGCGTGTCTAATGTTCTCGTCAACTCAGCGAAGCCCTCGAAGTCCTCCTCTTGCAGGGGGTCTTCAATGGAAGCCAGCTTATACTCTTTGGCGAGGTCCTCTAGGTAATCCATGAAGGCCTCTCGAGACACATTCTTGTCCATCAGCCTGTACGTGTTCTGTTTTCTGTCGTATAGGGTGTTCGCGGCGACATCGAGGCCGAGAACGAAGTCATCTCCATACCCCAGCTCCTCTATGGCCTCCAATTCAGCGTCCAAGGCGTCCCTCGGGTCTATCATGGGTGGCGTGTATCCCCCCTCGTCAGCAGTGTTCAGCACGAACTTACCGTACTTCTGGGCCAGCATTTTTCCTAGATGAAAGTAGACTTCTGTTCCCATAGCCATGGCCTCTGAGAACGTTTTTGCGCCTATGGGCATGATGATGTGTTCTTGAAAGTCGAGGTTTGTGGCAGCGAGTTCTCCTCCATTGATGTAATTAAGGAGGGGCACTGGTAAGATGTGGGCTCTTGGACCCCCGATATACTTGTATAGGGGTAGTTTTGATGCAGTAGCAGCTGCCTTGGCTGCAGCTAAGGAGACGCCGACGATGGCGTTTCCTCCAAGTCTGGACTTCTTTTCTGTCCCATCGAGGTCGATCATGGCACGGTCGATTTCCATCTGTCGCCTAACGTCCATACCCTTCAACTCTGACGCAATGATGTCGTTGACGTTTTTCACGGCTTTGAGTACGCCTAACCCCGCGTACCGTTTCCCGCCGTCTCGGAGTTCATAGGCCTCGTGGCCTCCTCTCGACCGTCCCACAGGCACGTCCGCTCGACCAAGGACGCCGCCCAAAGTGATGACGTCGACCTCAACGGTTGGTGTTCCTCGACAATCGAGGACTTCCCTTGCTTTAATGGTCTTTACTTCAAAATGACTCATTTATGTTATCACCGTTCCAATATTATGGGCCCAGAAAAGGCTTCTGGGGTAGATGCTGGCGATTACACCTATCCCCCCGCTATATATGATTTTCCTTCAAGCGATACGCTCCTCCCTCCAATACCTACAGCCTTTTCTCGGGCCTTTGTAAGGTAGATTTGTTAGCTAACCCCACCACTTAAAGTCACAATGCGTCAAGTACATAAGCGAGGTGAAGTCCCCACTACATCAATCGCCTTCATTCTAAGACGATAATCAATCGTAAGTTCATTACGTTTGTTCCCGTAGAACCCGTGTAGATCGTGTCACCCAGAGACTTAAGCACGGAATACGCGTTATGACGCATCAAACTCTCGTGAATGTTTATGTCTCCAGCCTCAGCTCTCTCCAGGGTTAAACCGTCGACGACGCCTCCCGCGACGTCTGTGGGTCCATCGGTTCCATCCGTATCCATTGAGACGCCGATTATCCTTTTGCTTCCCCCAATTTTGGTCGCGAAGCCCAACACAAACTCTTGATTTGGCCCCCCTTCGCCGTGATCTCCTTCGATAGTGACTGTAGTCTCTCCGCCCGAGATGAGGACGCAAGGAGTCCTGAGCGGTCGATCATTGACTTCAAGTTCCCTTGCGATGCCTGCATGGACGATTCCCGCCTCCCTGCTCTCTCCCTCAATCCTTGTGGACAGGATCATTGCGTTGAACCCAAGGGCCTCAGCCCTCTCTGCAGCGGCTAAACAAGCGTCTTCGTTTGTGGCCAGGATAACGGTATACACATTTTCCTCTCTGAAATGTTTTGGCGTCTCCGTTTCTGGGTGCGCGTTTTGTAGGTGGCTCCTCACCGACTCTGGCATCTTTTCTAACAAGCGATACTTCTTCAAGGAGTTGATGGCATCTTGGAACGTGGAGGAATCTGGAACCGTGTTCCCTGTAATGTAATCCAGCATATTCCAGTCGCCGATGACGTCAGAGACTGTGAGATTGATGATTTCTGCGGGGTGGATGTGGAGGGCGAGGCGACCACCCTTTATTCTGGAGATGTGCTTCCGCACCGCGTTTATCTCTTGAATTACAGCGCCACTATGAAGCAGCAGTTCGTTCACCTCACGCGCTTCTTCCAGTGTTATGTTTTCGGCGGGGAGCGGCATCAGGGCGCTGCTTCCCCCCGTTATAGCTGCAAAGACCAGATCGCCGCTTCCCGCTTCATCAGCTATTTCCATTACTTCCTCCGCGCCTCGGAGGCCGTCCTCGTCGGGAAGTGGATGCCCCGCTTCAACCTTCTTTATCCTCTTCAAGCGACCGCCCTGCCCTCGTTTCACAATGACCACGCCTCGAGCAATCCGGTCTCCCAGAACGTCCTCCAACGCCTTGGCTATGGGAAAGGACGCCTTTCCCGCGCCTATCACGTAGAGATTTCTCACATCTTTGAGGTTATAATGTTGACTGCCTATGAATAGCCGATTATTTTGACGTTGGACGACCCTCTTTGTTGCTTGATACGGGTCTACGGACATCAACGCGTGTTCAATAACGTCTAGGGCTACGCGACGCCCCTCCTTGAGGCCGTGAGCGAGGAGTTCCCCCCGGTTCTTGATCATCATTGTATTCCACCTAAACAAGGTCGAGGTATGGGGCTCAAGTTCCATGTAATTTGTCTGTAGTAAAGCATAGCCGTCGTCTACACCGTTCCTTCAGTTCAATCAAGGATTCCTCTTACACCCATACGTGAAAAGCCGTCTTCAAACCCCTCTAAATCTATATCGGTTACCCTAGATAAATTGTAGGAGGGTTCTCTGAGTTCGATTATGTCGCAAGATCTTGCTCTGTCGTGTCCAGTGTTTCATGGGGGTGGTAAGGTGCTTGGACGCTGCCTCGATGGCTTCGTTCAAGCTTTCGCATTTAACAGGGGTCGTAGAGAGGGCTCTTCTGCAGATTTCTCGAACCCGCCATACGCCCAGTGGAAGCCACTCAGGATGAACTTCGAGGAAGATGATGGCCGCGGCCTGTCTCCTCCATTGATTTAGGTGTTTTAACACGGGGAGTCTGGCAGCGTAATAAGCTCCACCAATGATCTTAGCGTATGTTTTCCTGCCTTTCGTGAATTCGTAGTCCGAGGGAATCAAAATATCTCTGTGGGCAGGAAATTTTGTTCCAGGAACCCAGTATTCCAGCACTTCGAACATCCATGGCGTGGGCAGGAAGAGGATGCCCATCCGATTGCCCACGGCCTGGCATCCCCAGACCCAGTACTCATTGATCATTGGG
>JAOZHB010000082.1 GCA_026015035.1 Candidatus Bathyarchaeota archaeon
GAGACCACCTCCTCTCCCTCTTCTCCAGTCGAAACTTGGGTTGGTTGATATGTTCGTGCCTGCTCCGCCAGGGGATGACCTTTAACCGAGATGGAGAACTGTTTATTCCAGCCAAAGGGCGCCCGATAGACTTCAAGGCCCGCTTCCACCGCGCAGGTTTCCATTTCCTTAATGACATGTAAGGCTTCACGGGGCTTCGCGAGGTTACTGCTCAGATGGGCGTAGGGATAAATAAGAATCCGTCGACCCTTGATCTTATCCAGAAAGGCCTCGACGTCTGCCACGGCCTGCCTCGCGGTTTCCTCAGAATCGCCTTCTTCCACTGCGGTAAACAACACCAGGGCATCCTCAACCCTCTGTTTCCGACCATCACTCTCCTCTGCTTCCGCTACCTCCCGCTTCATGGGCTCAAATTCGATGAAGTCAGAGTGAAGCTGCAAGATTCTCATAAAGACACCTTAAACAAACCCATATGTCTCGGTCACCCCATCGCTCTCCCTCAAACACCTCCAGGTTTCGACCCACCCTTCGTGTATCCTCCGATGATACTGCCGCCACACCGTTATTCTTTTACGCTATTCGTCGCACCTTAACCTCCGAGGGGCTTTCTCTGTTTGATGGATAGCGACTGCTTTCCTAGAATTGGAAGATTACTTATATTAAGGTGTCCCCATTCCCTACGGTAATATCACTGTGAGCGGGTAGCAACATGGGACGGATTGCCAAGGGAACGCCGTGCAGCGTGATCACCTGTGACGAGGTGGCCGTCAGATCCATCTCCGCTGCGAGGGTTGAAGCTACCGGCTTGGACGTGGCTGAACAGAGACGAGTCTACTTATGCCGAAGACATTATCGAGAGTACAAAAAAAAGAGTCGGACTGACAGTCGACTTGAACGATGGCGATGGAGTGCTAGGTAGAGTCTTCCTCAAACACCGTTTCTCACCAGTGTAGTTCCCTTGAGCCAAAGGGATCTCCCCCCATTAGAAGACGTTTTCAAAGAAAACAAGCAATGACCACATCAGCAAACCATGTTTGACCCCGTGAAACCACACGCTGTCTCGTCCTCAAATTCATTTGAGAGGTGGCATTATGCTTATCTTAACAGTGAGGGGCTCGCAGCTGGCTTCTGCAGAAAAACAGTTTGTGTGGACGCCTATACAATTACACGACCACCGTCGAGAGTTCTCTTGAAGGCTCCATTGTTAGAACAATATCGAGATGCTTAGTAGTAGAGTCCAATATTCTTTTCAGCTGAATATCAAGCTCAACGAAACCAGGCGTCATTAGTGAAATCACATGGGATTTAGCTAGCTAGAATCCCCTCTGCCCTCTTAATAACGTATTCACCTGCAAGCTTAACCGCTTAACCTCCTCAATGAACTCAGCATCTTAGAGAAAGGGCAACAGTTGAAGCAGCTCCCGATACACATCGTGATCTTCAACCCTGAAATCGCGCGCGCTAGCCTTGGTAAACTCCAGCCAAGCTGTTTCCCAACCATTGGTACCAAATCCGTTACCAAAATGGTAACATGCTTCCACAAACTAATAAATTTAGAGACAGACCGACGCTATTAGGTGGTCCTTGACCCGCATACATTCCTCACAGAGAGTTCGTTCACCTTCCTTAACTGAAGGAAACTAACGCCTTTAACTTGTACGCCCTCTCCATAACCAGACTCTTCCGTTGGGATGAATGATAATTCGATTTAACATTTTAAGGCTTCTCACCCTCTTAACGCGCTTTATTTCGACCCATGGAACGTCTGATTATTTCGCGGATACAAAAAAGGTCTTCATTTAACGCTGAACACCCATCGCATGACCGCAACCTTGATTAAATCTTCCCCCTTATCCCTCAACGATGTACACATCTAGGTTGCTAAACAAGCCCGGGGTCTACACGTTGGTCATCGAATTAGTTGAGGCTACGACCCTGCAGATCGGCATGTTGGGGGTTCAACGCTTTCCCGACGGGCACTACACGTACACGGGATCTGCCCTCGGAGAACGTTCTACGACCCTTCGAAACCGCGTGCGCCGCCATTTAACGCGGGGGAAACGGAAGCATTGGCACATCGACTACCTCCTCGAGGCAGATGTTTCTCGTGTGAAGACCGTCCTT
>JAOZHB010000011.1 GCA_026015035.1 Candidatus Bathyarchaeota archaeon
GTCTGAACCGCCTGTAATCTGTCCGAAAGGCGTATGCGTCCACAGGCTTTCCCAGTAGTAACGTATAAAAAACGTGCCTCTCCCGAAGAAAGGAGATCTTAATGGAACAAAGAGATTTCAAGAAAAGTGCTTTACGTAGGAAAAAGACAGTAACCAGTCCACTTCCTTTCCTTTTACTTCCCCGTTTATCCAATAATCATTATGAAGAGGTGAGAGCGAGTGCTTAAAACCAAAGATGTTCGACGGCAAATGCTTGTACAGCAGGGACGCTGTCCCGAGTGCAGCGGCACCGAGTTCGTGACCGACATGGAGACCGGCGAGATCGCATGTAGCCAATGCGGCCTAGTCCTCCAGGAAGAGATCCTCGACCAAAAGCCCGAGTGGCGCGCCTTCACCCCCGAAGAGACGCGGTCGAAGGCCCGCACCGGCCCCCCTGCTAGCCTCAGACAGTTCGACAAGGGCCTCTCCACCACCTTCCAACCCTACAAGGACACGTATGGTCGTTCCCTCCCCATGCGGGAACGCCTCAAGATGATGCGGCTGCGCAAGTGGAACATCCGCGCCCGCGTCCACTCCTCCGCCGAACGAAACCTCTCCCAGGCCATGAACGAGCTCACCCGCCTCTCCGATAAATTGCACATTCCAGCGAGCGTCGAGGAGAACGCGGCTCTCATCTACCGGAAGGCACTGGACGAGGGGTTGATCCGGGGACGCTCCATCAAGAGCATAGCCGCCGCCGCCCTCTACGCGGCGTGTCGATTGACGCGGACACCGCGGAGCCTCAAGGAGATCGCGGAAGCGAGCACGCGGCGGCGGAAAGAGATCTCCCGGTGCTACCGACTACTCCAACGCGAACTCGAGATCAAGATGCCCGTGGACGATCCCGTCAAATACATCTCAAAGATTGCGTCCCACGTGCGGCTGAGTCAAAAAACCCAGAACACGGCTAGCAAGCTTCTAGAAAGAGCGAAGGACAAGAAAGGCGTCGTGGGGAAAGGCCCCACCGGCATGGCGGCTGCCGCGTTATACATTGCTGCCATTATGAACGATCAAAGCCTCACTCAGCGGGAGCTGGCGAAGGCAGCGGATGTAACGGAGGTCACCGTCAGAAACCGCTATAAGGAACTCGATAAAATCCTCGGTCTCAAGTTACGATCTAAAAAGAATAATTAGTCGCCTAGAACCGTCCATCTATGACGTGGAGGACTCCCCTCGTGTTGGATGGAAGGGGTGACTGAGAGGGTTCTTCCGTTCACGTTGACGGTGTGGGAGTGCCTCTTCGTTGCTTATTCACGGAGTCTGTCGGGGGTTTAAACAGGGGTTGGTCTTCTACTAATCCTTGTGTTCTCTCCAGAGGGCTTGTGGTCTTCAGTCTCTTTGATGGAGACTTTCTCAGGGAACGGCTTTGTCGAGAGATACGTTTATGACCTAGAAGAACTTGTTTATAGGGTAGATGGTGTCGATGAACCGCGATATGAGTTACGCTAAACTCAAGGCCTTCAACGATTTGGTGAGGTTTGTGGGGATGTCTTCATCTCCCTTCCTTTTCCATGTGGAGCTTGAGGAGAAGCACGTGTATTTCGTCCAAATAATGAGTTTTGGCGGGGGGCGAATGGTCTACTATGCGGAGTTGGACGAGCGGATTTCGGAAAAGTACGTCGTCTTTAACAGGTTTCGAGGCGAGATCTCCTTCAGCGACCAATTCAACTCCGGTGGACAGAGCGCTCACATCCCCATCTTTGAACTGGAAAAGACTAATCTCTTCACAGAGTACCCGCCAGATTAGGGATTACTTGGACTGAGGCGGGATACCTTTTCTCCTCACCGCTAGCTAGCATTGCTAGAAGACTAAGGCAGTTAAATGCTGCCCGAGTCAGCAGAGAAGATGAAGCCACCACTTATTCCGAAGAGCCACGTGAACCTTTAACGCGGGGTTAAGGGAAGACTCTGTTAGGCTTCCCAGCTTTTTTCTCGACGAGGCTTGTCCTTCTTCACGGGGGGTCAAGAGGTTCTGAATGAGGCGGAGGTATTGTTCTCGTCAAAGCCGTTTCCTTCGTCTACGACACTGACGAATGCTGGCGTCTTTGCCATCTGATCGGTGTCCAGGGATTCGCGAAAAAATAAATACGTCAAGGCACACTAGGGGGTCTATGGAGGGTAAAATGTTGCGAGAGGTTACGGCAGATGAGGCTTGGCTGAGAAAGTATCCTGAAAGAACGGTTCTAGCCGTCTCTACAGACGGAACGGGTAGACCCAACATCATCACTTTGGGGTGGAACATGCCCACTTCCAGCAATCCTCCCATGGCCGTCATATCCGTCGGCGTGACCCGGTACAGTCACAGCCTTATCCACGAGGGAGGGGAGTTCGTCCTCGTCTTTCCAAGCATCGAAATCGAGGAGGAGGTTCTGTATTGCGGAACCCACTCCGGAAGAGAGGTGGACAAGTTCACGGAGACGGGGTTAACGCCACTTCCCTCCAAGTACGTGGTGCCCCCCCTCATTAAGGAAGGCGTGGTAAATATGGAGTGCAAGGTCGTGGGAGAGCTGCGAACGGGAGATCACACCATCTTCGCTGGAGAAATCCTGACCGCTTACATCTCTAAAGAGCATAAGCAGGCGCTTTTTCAGATGGGTCGTAACGAAGAGGGTAGAAGAAAGTTCAGAGGCTTCTAGGACTGATACAGGGTGGGGTACTACGTTTATATCCTTCTCTGTCGAGATGACAGTTACTACACGGGATACACCCACGACTTGAAGACCCGTCTGGAACAGCATTTGAAGGGGAGGGGTTCGAGGTACACTCGAATGAAGAAGCTACGCCGAATCGTCTATTTCGAGTGGTTTAACACCCGCTCAGAAGCCATGAAACGGGAGCGGGAAATAAAGCGACTCACCCACCAGGAGAAAACAGACCTCATCAACGAGAAACAGGGCGGTCGCCAACCCGACGAGAACAATTGTTGACCCTCATTTTGACTGCATCGTTTCCGGTGAAGCAGACACCCAAATATATGACTGCGAACCTAAGGAGGCACTCCGCGGACGGAAGATTTATTCCTCCACTGTTGTGAAGGCTCATACTTGACTGTGGTTCACGACGGAAGCGCAGGTGGTTTCCACGCTGTTACCTCGTCTTCAAGTGATAATAGGTGTCTTATTCGTCTTCTACGTCCCTGTTGTCTTACTCGTCGTTCTCCTGGGATGATCTAGTTGCTTCAGTCTCTTCGTATCGCTCTGCTCTATGAAGCGTAAAATGAGCGTTTTAAGGGTACATTATGTTTATAAGAGGGATTCACGTCAGCTACCCT